>JBFMBP010000127.1 GCA_040755155.1 Candidatus Omnitrophota bacterium
TATATTTGTATAATGAGCCTCTTGCAAAAACTCTATAATTCCTCCCCCAAGCTTGGGGGAGGTTAGGAGGGGGTTGCCTTAAGTCTAATAAAATCAACCTCCCTCTAACTCCCCCCAAGCTTGGGGGGAGAATTTAAAAGCGGATTTTATTAATTTTGCAAGAGCCTCTAATATTTGGCATATAATCTTTGAAAACTTCTAAAGGTTCGTCGAAATCCTCCGCCATTTCAATAAGACCTTTGGCGCGCCCAAACTGCGATTTCCGGCGGGATTTCGCCACGGAGACCAGCTGGATCATTTGGTTTTCGTCTTTGCGGATGAATACCGATTCCCTTTGCAAGACCTTATCCTCCAAGTCAATCCGCATGGATGGATATTCCTTCAAATCCACTTGCGCCATGATTCGTCCCTCATCGTTGGATGATGGAAATAGTATAGCCTAAAGCTCCGAATATTTCTCTCCCATATCCATTCTTTATCCTGAGCATCCTTCCATCCTGGGCATCTAGATTCGGACAACCAGTGAATTCGCAAAGGCAGACTAAAACCTTGCCTTTGCCACCCGCCGCCGGTTCGAGAGAATAACACAAGAACCCGCGAGAAGATTAACTCAACCTTGTTCTTGGCGCCCCCCGCAATGTATAATGAATAGGAACATGAAAACTCGAAAAGGAGAATCTACCGATCATGGATGCCGCTGAAATCGTGATCCAGAAAGTGCGCCAACTCCCGCCCGAACAGATGCAAAAAGTCTTGGAATTTATTGATGGTTTGGATGACGATCTCGGATTGGATGAAGATGCAGCTATAGCCGAACGGCGTTATGAAACCATGAAAAACAGCGGGGGAAAAAACCTCGTCTCATCGGATGAAATGCGCCGTAGATTGGGTTTTTGATGAGATATCGAGTCCAATTCGATGCCTCCCTCGAGCACGAACTGGCGAAGATCGACTCCAAAACCGTTGCGCGCATTTTATCGGTTATCGAATCCCTCGCCGAAAATCCCCGCCCTCCCCGTTGCCTTAAACTCAAGGGAAAATCGAATTTATATCGCGTTCGCGTTGGCAACTTTCGCGTCATTTACGCCATAGAAGATTCTCTCAACCTTGTGGCGATTTTGCGAGTGGGCGACCGAAAAGATGCCTATCGTTGATTATCGTTGTCATCTTTTATCCTGAGCATCCTTTCATCCTGGATAGCATGATTCAGACAACCAGAGAATACGCAAGGGCAGACTAAAACATTGCTTATGCCACCCGCCTTTTGCGTTTTCGTGATTCAAACGACGCGGGTAAGAGATTCCCTTAATTTTCCATTGCGCGTATTAATTTATATTACATCTCACTTATTTAACAAGATGAAAATTATTGTTGTCCAATAAATATGCGGGGAATTACGCTATTGAATAACTCTATTTCGGCGCCTTTTCCACCCAGGCGATCAAATGGGCGTAATCGCTGGCTTTTACCCGCTCGTAAAATTTCCGGTCGGCGGTAACCACCATGGCGTCTCGATCCTCGGCTAGCGCAAGATAGAAACAATCGTAAATGGCATGACCGATGATATTGGCTAATTGAAAGGCGCGATGGGTTAATGAACTGGAATCGATGAGTTCGAGAGGTATTTCCTTAATTAATGTAGAATAACAGCGCCATCCGGCTTCTTCGCCAATTTCGTTTCTGGTAACTTTTTTCTGAATGGCGGCGAGGCATTCGTAGGCGATGAAATCCGGCGCAATGCGGGATATCTCCGGATTTAGAAAGCGAATAGCTTCCATGCGCTTGGTTTCGTTTATAATCCACTTGACCGCTACGCTGGCGTCGATGACATATGTTGTCATCGGCTGTCTCTCAAGGCTCGAATATCATCGGCGCAATCGCTGGGAACGGGACCAATTTCTTCCGCGAGGGCGTTGGCTTTGCGGATAAATTCTTCCACGCTTCGTTTTCGCTTTTGCGCGGTTTCTGCGATGGCCTGGCGGGTTTGAGGGTCGATGGATACCCCGTATTCCTCGGCCACGGTTCCAAGGCGGGCTAGAAATTCGGGATCGATGGGCTGGTTATGAGCAGTAAAATGGACAGTTAATTCGTTCATGAGATTATCTTTCTCGAACAGTCTCTAAAGTAATGATATTCGTGAAATAGCGACCTGGCAAGCAAAAAACGCTTTCCAATCGTTGACGCTGGTTCGAAATCGTCCGAATCAGGATCGTCAGGATTTTCAGGATGGCCAGGATGTTGTCGTCTTTTATCCTGAGCATCCTTTCATTCTGCCCATCATGATTCAGACAAGTTATCGATGGAGTAAAATATACTGACTATCCAGTTTTTCCGTATTGTCATTAATTCCTGACAAGGCGGAAGCCTATGTCGCTGCCTGAGTAATTTGAATTTCCGGAGGATCGACGAGCTGATCGCACAAGATTCTGTGTATCATTCCAACCGCCTCCCCTTAGCACGAGGTTATCTCCACCACCTGGGCCAGTTGGATCACTAGCTGGGTTTGTAAAATAATAATTCGCATACCAATCCTGACACCACTCATACACATTCCCGCTCATATCAAAGAGACCCAGCACATTTGGCTTCTTTAATCCAACTTCATGAGATGCACTCCCTGAATTACCATAATACCACGCATATTTATCTATTTCCTTATAATTAGTATCGTCCCCCCAATAAAACCTAGTTGTAGTTCCTGCACGGCAGGCATATTCCCATTCCGCTTCCGTCGGTAAGCGGAAGGTTCCTTGTCCCAGCTGGTTCAACTTCTTGATAAAACTCTGGCAATTGTTCCAGGAAACATTTATTGGATAGTTCGGTGACTCTGGATTGCTCCCCATCACTGCCAGCCACTGCGCCCGCGTTACCTCATATTTTCCCATGTAAAAAGGCTTAGTGATATTTACTAGATGTAATGGCCCTTCGTCCGATCTTCTATCCTTCTCATTATCCGGGCTGCCCATCATAAAAGAACCAGCCGGAATGTATTCCATATACAAAGGAACAGCGCCTTCAGGAAGACTCAACGGAACGATAATTTCACCTGGGTAAAGAGTCGGAGTTGGAGTTACAGGCGGCGTTGGAGTGACGGTTGGCGTAGGCGTAACCGTCGGCGTTGGCGTAGGATTAATCACACCCCAGTTTTTGACAACCAGATCATCGACAACAACGGAAGACGACACGTTAGGGCCGCCGTTTTGCACGATGGCATGAATGGGGACGCTGGGATTGTTGACGGTAAAATCTCCGCCGATGATTAGATGCTCCGGCTCCTTGCTTTTGGCGTCGGGAATATCCTTCTCGAAGCGGTAAACGCAGAGGCTTTGAAATCCATTCGACAATACAAACGCCAGCATTCCAGCGCCGGGAGACGTTTCGCGGTAGATATTGACTTCGCCTACAAGAGTCATGGGGAAAGAGTTTTCCACGCCTTGAATGATCGTTCCTACGTTGGCGGCGCTATTCTCCGGCTCGATGGACAGGCGGATGGCGATGTCCGATAGCGATTCGAAAAAGGGAGTAATGCGCCCGTCGTCGTCGTTGATATTGGCGATTAGTTTATCGACGCCCTTTTCGAACGAACCGTCCACTTCCAACCCAACGGATTGATTGCTGATGGACGGCGCCAAAGGCTTCACGCAAAGGTTATCCACATAAACAGTGCTGGTGAGCGAGGAATAGGGATAATTCACGATCTGCACGGCGATTTGCAGCCAGCCGGATGGCGGGCGGTAAATGAGGTTGAGCGAACGGTATTGCTCCACGGGAACCTCTTCGCCGGTGATGTTCGTATAGCCCAATTGGCCGTCCACGGGACAATTCAAAGCGATGAGAGCGATGGATACGTCCTTGCTGGAAGAACGGAAAGCGCCGGAAATAACCGCTAAAGAAGGCGCTTCCATCGCCACGTTGACGACGATCCAAACCCCTTCCCCCGGCGAGACG
The DNA here is from genome assembly GCA_040755155.1 of Candidatus Omnitrophota bacterium. Classification (NCBI taxonomy): domain Bacteria; kingdom Pseudomonadati; phylum Candidatus Omnitrophota; species Candidatus Omnitrophota bacterium. The sequence continues at coordinate 3,949 of JBFMBP010000127.1, forward strand.
CGCACGGCCATGCCATTACCGTCCGTATAATATCCTTCGGGAATCGCTCCGAAAGAGATTTTACCGAAGCGGAAGCCCCCAGGCGGATCGGCGACCAGTTGATTCTCGGCGAGAGTGCTTCCGTTAAGATCGATCAAGCCGCCGGAAGCAGGAGGCTTCGGCGTAGCGGTGGGCGTAGGCGTTGGAAGATTATCTTGAGCGAATGCGGCGCAAACTACAAAGAGCAAGAAGAACGTTAGAAAAGCCGATTTTTTTACGAACATAATCCCCCTCCTAGAGAAAAAGGAACGATTAGGTTAATGGAAGATTATTAATTAATAGCGCATGATGGCAAATTATACTAGTTAAAAGATTTTTTTACGTACTATATTTTTCCCCGGCATATCCTCGCGGCCAGCAACCATTGGACGCAAAAAAAAGCCCGGATGAAGACTCCATCCGGGGCGTTTTTTTTTGTTCTGAGAGTAGCTTTTTTAAAACAGGGATTTAAAGCGTTTAACGTAAGTTTAATAAAATGAGTATCGGGGCGACTGGATTTGAACCAGCGACCCACTGCTCCCGAAGCAGTTACGCTACCAGGCTGCGCTACGCCCCGAAACCGATATTTCTATGGAAATAGTATCCTACTTGCATGGCGCGGTTCCTTCAAGGCGAAGGTTCTGCGCTAGGGCGAAAAAACCTAATTCCGCATCACGATGTCGCCGTAACTGGCCAAACCGTTGCTGGAGTCGTAAGGAAATCCCATACCCGTGACGCTGTTATACGCTCCTCTGCCGCCATCGGGACCGGCGCCGATCATAATGTATTGTCCCGTCAACAACGGCTTAATGCCATGAGCCGCCGCTTCCATATTTCCCGGAACGAATGTCGACAAACCAATATCTCCCGAACCAGGAATCTCCGGATCGTCGTCCGCATACATATAGGCGTAGGGAGGAATAACGTCCTGCGAAATCAATTGGCTCATCGTATCGCGTTTGGAAGTGGCCGAAAAGAAAGGATCGACGGGAATGCTGGACATATAGGCGACCGGAGTGGTCAACGGCGCCCAAAGCCCCGCCGTACCGCCGCGATCATTTTGCGCGCTGCCGCCGACGCCTTTAAAAACTTCCACCATGCGTTTCTGGCCTTGAGCATAATCGTCATCCCAGAAATCGACCAGCATGACGCCCCTGTCCAGCCGCAGTTGTTCCAGACACGTCGATAAGCTTTTCATATCCGATTGGGCGCGGGCGATTTTGGCGCGCATCTGAGCATTGAGAAAGTTAGGCACGGCGATAGCCGCCAAAACTCCGATGATGGCGACGACGATGAGAAGTTCAATTAACGTAAATCCTTTTTTACCCATGACTTAGAATATCCTCCCGCGAAGAAATTAGATTAATGCATTTTATTTTAGTCTATAACATATTGTACGCGCAATTATGTCTCCGCATCGAGTTTCCATGTAAGAAATTGTATTGCAAATCAGCCTTAAATCAAAAATTTGGTTCATTTTAAAGGAATTATTATGACGAATTATAATAGAGATTACAATAGGTTGGGAGAAAATTATTTTAGGTTTATCGAAATCAAATGGATAATCGCCTTGCCGCCTTGCGCTCTCCAGCCTGTTTCGGTAATCTGGAAGAACGAAAGTTAAATTGAAAATCGAGAAGAAGATATGAAGAAATCCGAATCGGCGTCCAGCCTCCGTCACGAAGATATCCTCTCGATCATCCGCGTGAAGAACGAATCTTTCGCTTCGTTGCTGGACAATCAGTTGCTTTCCTTAATGATTGAGGAATCCAAGATTGTAACTTTTAAGACGGAAAATATTATCGTCAAACAGCACGATCCTTCCGATTCTCTTTACCTGATTTTAAGCGGACGGTGCACGGTTTACGTCAACGACCGGCTCATCAGCCATATCGAAGCGGGCGACCTTCTCGGCGAAATGGGCGTGATACAAAACACGCCGCGCAGCGCCACCGTCATCGCCATCGAGGAGACGCGCGCGCTGCGCATATCCGCCGATACGTTTAAAAAAATGCTGAACAATCCCAAACTCGCAACTTGGATGCTCAGTATGTTGACGGACCGGGTGCGGCGAGCCTCTACGGACGCCGCGCGCTTTCTCAAGGAGATGGAAGAAATCCGCATGGATCAGATGGAACTGGCGCGAGTGCAACGCTCACTGTTGCCCAAGGAGTTGCCCGCCGGTTCCCGCTTCCGCGTTCACGTTTTATATTCCCCCTGCGCTTATGCGGGAGGGGATTATTACGACGCCATCCTTCTGGATAAAGACCACCTTTTTCTTATCGTAGCCGACGTAACCGGACACGGGGCGCAGGCGTCCATTTCTATGGCCATCGTGCGTTCGTTCGTCCATCAATCCAACTTCGGCAAAAAGCCGGAAACGATTCTGAAAAAATTGAACCGGTACCTCTTTCAATACGGCCCTTCGCAACATTTCGTAACCGCCCAAACCGCGGTCATCGACTTGGCGAAGAAAAAAATCCATTTCGCTTACGCCGGCCATCCCCCGATGCTGCATTTGCGGGGGGACCAATGCCAATCCATGAAGGCGCCGCGATCTTTTTTTCTGCGCTTCATGATGGATGCGGATTACAAATCGGCGACGCTTACTCTCAACTCGGGAGACCGCGTCGCTTTCTATACCGATGGCGTCATCGAAACATTCAACCCCGATGGGGGGATGTACAATATGGAAGGTTTGCAATTGTATCTATCGAAAACGCATAAACGGCCGGTATCCGAAGTGCCGTCGCTTTTGGAAACCGACTTGCATAATTTCCGCAATGGCAGTCCTGTGGAAGACGATATTACATTTATGGTCGTCGAGATCGCTTGAGAGCGCTTTCTCTAATTCCATTCTCATTCCACCATTTCTTATTATGGAGGCTCTTACAAAATTGAGAAAACTGTCTTTAAATTCTCCCCCCAAGTTTGGGGGGAGTTAGAGGGGGGTTGATTTTAATGGACTTAAGACAACCCCCTCCTAACCTCCCCCAGGCTTGGGGGAGGAATAATGTAATTTTGCAAGAGCATCAATGGATATCTCGCTATTGGCAGGAACCGTTGCTCGCCGTTCTTCTTGTCTTATTCTATGGCGCCTATCTGGCTCCCCGATGTTGGCGCTATGTTTATCTGACGTGGGATTCTTTGCGCGACCTGATCGCCGCCCAGCATATTCTCGCCGGAGGCGGCTGGTTTTCCGATCCGATGCTTTTAGGGCATTCCTGCTGGTATCCGCCGTTGCACGCTCTTTTTTGCGCGGCGGCAGTCTCCATTTTTCCCATCGATATATTTCGCTTTTACGCCCTGGCGCCCGTACTTTTGAATTGGATATTCCCCGCCGCTTTTTATCATTTAGCGCGGCGTCTCTTGAGCGGAAACCGCACCGCCGCTTTTTGGGCGACGCTCGCACTCGCCGCCATGCCTTGGGCTGTTACCTATGTTCTCGCTTCGCCGACGGTGATGGCTCACGCAGCGGGTTTTGCGATTTTATTATTTATTTTCCACCTTCATCTACTGGAAAAATATTCGCAGAAAAAAAATTTGATTTTCTCCCTATGTACGGGTTTAATGGGTTTATATCACCCTCCCACGTTCTTGATTCTGACCGCCGTCATTTCCATCCATTGGCTTATTCAAGCGGCGCAAAGCAAGCGTAAGCCGTTCTTGCGGCGATGGCTGTTTTTTTTGACGCTCTCCTTGACGGTTTGTTCGCCTTATTGGCTGCCCAACCTGGCGCAGCCGCTGCGCAATCCAGCGCCGCTCGCTTATATCTCTCCGGGATTGACTCGGCATGAGTTGTTTCTGCCCGGTGCTTCCTGGCTGCTCTCGCTTCCCTTGCTTTTCCTGGCCGTCCTCGGAGTTGTTTCGCTGCTGCGCCGTTGGAAAGAAAGTCCAGTTCAATTCATCCTGGCCTTGCTCGCCGTTTCGCTCATAGGCCAGGCGCCGGGATACTTGAAGATTCTATTGGAAAAGCGCTTCACCGCCCTGGACGCATCTATCGGAGACAAAATTCCCATCCTCGTTCCCCACGAGTTTCAATTTTACTTTCAAATCGCCCTTTGCCTTTGTTTGGGAATCGGTCTGGCGCAGCTGCAAGCAAGCCAAGGCGCGCGAAAGTTGATTTATTGGGCGGCGGCGATTGGTTTCGCCGCGAGTTTGACAATCAATCTGATCCATCTTCCGCAACGCTGCCAGGTTTTCCTCTGGCCATACCGCCTTTCTGGGGAATGGAACGATCCCGTGAAAGCGATTCTCGCCCATACGGCGGTAAATGACGCTATAGCCGCTCCCAACGACGAAACCAGTTTCTTCATCATCGGCGTCCGGACGGGCCGCAAATGTCTCCTGTCTTATCCAACGCATACGAATACGCGCGCCGATCTGCCATCCAGGCGGCAAGCGCGGGAAATTCTCTTTCACTCCTATTCCACCGCGGAGGTTTTACAAACGGCCGAACGCTGGCGCGTCCAATTCATCTTATGCAAAATCAAACTCGTCTCCTCCGACAGGATTGCCTTTTTCCGCGAGATATTTCCTTCGGTTTACGACGACGGCGTCGTTTCCATTTTTCGCGTCGAGAAGAAGGGCAAGTCTTTGGACTCATAACGATTTTTTATTATAGGAATGGCCTTTTCCCTTCATGATAAATGTCTTAGGATAAACGGGGATAATGCGGATATCCCGCATTATTTCTCTAAAAAACGATTTCAAGAGGGGGTTCCATGAAAAAATACGCTTATTTCTTAATGCTTATCTTAGCTTTATCCATATCTAATAGTATTTCCGCCGAAGACGCCGCGAACGACAAGGACCGGCTCGGCGGTTGGAAGAAAATCGCTTCCGAAGCGAAGGCGTTTTTCTACGTCCAGGAGATCAGCGGCGTCTGGTGGATCGTCAATCCCGCCGGGAACGCATTTCTTTCCAAAGGCGTCAACCATATCTCCTTCTTCGCCGACAACGCTCCCCAATTGGGTTACTCGCCCTATGGCCGCGCAACGCAAAAGAAATACGGCAGCGAAGGCGCGTGGGCGAAAGCGGCGGCGGATAATTTATGGCGTTGGAATTTCAACACCGCCGGCGCTTGGTGCAGTACATCCATGTATAAACAAGAACTCCCTTATACGCCCGTTTTGGACGTCGCCAGCCGCGCGGGGGCCAATTGGCAAACGGGTATTTTCCCCGACGTGTTTTCGAAAAAGTTCCGCATGGCCGCCCGCGCCGCGATCCAGACGGCGTGCCGTCCCCAGCGCGATAACAAATACTTACTAGGCTACTTCACCGACAACGAATTGCGTTGGGGTCCCGATTGGCGCAGTCCCGACGCTTTGCTCATGGATTTCCTCCGCTTCGATCGCGAATCCGACGGTTGGAACCGCGCCGTTCAGTTTCTCAAAGAACGCTATTCCACTATCGACGCTCTCAACGAGCAATGGAAGATCAAAGCGAAATCCTTCGAGGAAGTTCCCGCCGTTGAATCCTTCCCTGCTTCCGATGCGCGATCGGAGGCGGAAGAGGCGTTCGTGAAAATCGTCGCTGGAGAATATTTCCGCGTCTGCGCCGAAGAAATCCGAGACGCCGATCCCAATCACCTCATACTCGGCTGCCGCTTTGCAGGCAAAGCCTCCGAAACTGTATTGGAAGCGATGGCGCCTTATGTCGATATCGTTTCCTTCAACACCTATAACTTCACTCCTCCCGCAGGAACTTTAAAACGTATTTTCGAAATCACGAAACGCCCCATTATGATTACGGAATTTTCCTTCAAAGCAATGGATTCCGGCCTTCCCAATACAAAGGGCGCGGGCAAGCCGGTGGCGACGCAAAAAGAACGCGCCGAACATTTCACCAATTTCATAACCCAATTGCTGCAACTGCCCTTCATCGTGGGCTATCACTGGTTCGAATACGCCGATGAACCGGCGGAGGGACGCTTTGACGGCGAGAATAGCAATTACGGCCTAGTAAATATCAAGGACGAACCGTGGGAAATATTAACCAACGAAATGGCGCGAACCAATCTCGCCGCAGAAAAGATTCACGCCGGACTCGCAGGCGGAACGGCAAACATTGACAATGCAAACAGATAATCCGAAATCGCATATGATTTCGTTAAAGAAAATCATGAAAATTATTTTTCGAAAGTTACTGGTTATCTGCGTCTTCGCAGCGGCGATTCTATTGTCGTTCCCTTGCTCTTCATCCGCTCAGATTGCGGGAAAAACGCTCTACATTTTCGACCTGGAATCTTATTTGGCCGCAAAACCGGATGATAAAGTCTGGCAATACGATGTCATCAACCTCGTTTCTGCCCTGCAAGGACTAGTAAACCGGGATGCGCCGCAACTTTATATTCTTTACGTTCGCGAACAATTCTCATATAACAAGCAGAACATCGATCGTTTCTGGCTGGATAAGTTGCGCTCCCCTGGCCTGTTTCTCGCCGATTATCCGATAACGAATGTCAAAACTCTGGAGGAATTGCTATCGATATTCCGTTCCTATTATACGGCCGTCGTTCTTTGGGACGCCAACGTTCCCGCCAGCGCCAACGCGGCATTGACGATTGCCGGATCGGACGGCTTTCTGCCCGTGCGCCTCGATAAAAGCCCCGATTCTCTCTTTACTCAAATCGTTGAGAGCGGACCGCAACTCCCTCCGCGAGAGCGATTGGCGGATCGTTTTAACGCCGTGGGCAATATCCCGGACACGCCCATAGCCTCTACGGGATACAAAAAAGGCGACGCTTATTTATGGGCCAGGTATTTCTATCTCGACAAGGGGATGTGCGCTCCCAACCACTTCGCATTTTTTCTCGATCCTTACGATTGGGATCTGCGAGTGGAAGGTTATCAATATCCCGATCTGCCGAACTGCGCCATCGTCAATCACGATTTCTATGTGAGCAAAAAATCCTTCTTTCTCGACCTGGACCCGTGGTGGGACGAAAAACCAACGGATACTCCCGGCGGCGCATTTCTGCAAGGCGTCGATTACAACCTCATTCTCAAAGACATCCTGAAATCGGCGCAAAAACACACGCCCGGCCTTCCTTCTCCTATCCTCCGTTTCGGCGGCTTCGTTCCCTGGTGGGTCAAATACACTAGCGCCTTCGAGGGAGGATTGCATAAAGAGGAAGAGACGGCGGAACGATACGCCGCCATTGTCTCCGCCTATAACGGAGTCATCGACGGCGACAGTTCGCCCTTCGGCGCGCTCGCCAATGCTTCGGTTTTTCAACACTATCCTCTGCCAGACCGTTACCAGCAGAATCCCGTCCCGCCGCCGCGGCCGCTGGAAAACAAAAATTATCTTCTTTTCGCCATCGGCAGTTTCGATTCCTCCGCTTTCCTCTATCAAACCATTCCTATGCTATGGGATGATCCCAATCGCGGCAAAATACCCCTCGCCTGGGCGCTTTCGCCCATAACCAGCGAACGCACGCCGCCCATTTTCGATTATCTCTACCAGAACCGGACGGCCAACGATTATTTCGTTTCCGGAACGGCGGGAGGCGGATACTGTTATCCCAACCGATTTATCTACAACGAAGAAACGAAACGCGAATATTCCGACCTTCCGGAAGAGATCGGCGAATGGAAAAAATTTTCAAAGGAGTTATACCGGAAATTCGATCTTCGCATGACCGTCGCCGCCGACCTGGACCGCGATCCCATTCTTCCCGTTTCTTTTACAAACCTCCTACAGAGCCATTTTCGTAGTTTCTCCCCTCATGGAGTGGGAACATTGAAGCCTTACGAAACGAATCTGGCTGACGGCGTTGCGCCATTTATCGAGGAAACGGCCTACTTCCGCAAGAAGCCTCTTGATTGGCAGGAAGCTGTTAAGACAATTTATTCCAACAGCCGCCCAGGAACGCGAAAATTTCATCTCTATCGCTTTAAACTCACTAGTCCCACCGAAATCAATTTCCTTTACGATCGGATTCGGCAGGAACATCCCGAAATGCTTTACGAGGCGCTAGATCCCTATTCTTTCTTTTATCTTTTAAGGCAGCATTACGCCAACGGCGATCCCAAAGCCAATTACTTTCTGCCCTATTTCATTTCTCATACGATTCCTCAGGAGACGAATCACGGTAAAGAAAACCGCTTTAACGCTCAGGTCGTATTGCGCAACGACGGCTGGGAAACCTGGAATTCCCCCCAAAATCCAACCAACCAAAGATACCGGCTGATCTACAACTGGCGCCAAGAGGGCGAAGACGCCGTTACTCCCTTCTACAATGCAGGCTATGTGGAAGAGCCAGTTCCTCCCGGCGTTGCGACGACGGTGAACATCCTGATCCCATCACCCGATTCGGCGGGCCTTTATCGATTGATTCTAATCTTGGAACAAGAAAACGTGCATCAATCTCCCATTCAAGAAGAGATTCTAGTGACGGTGAATTAAGGGATTCGTTCAAAATCGGCGTTGAAACCTTTTGGATTATGTAAAAAAATGCTATTTTTATTTTTTGTTCGCGGAAGAAGCCGGGGATTTCTACGTTAGCATGGCGCTCCACGTCAAAGGGGCGGGAAAGCTTCGCTTCTTTGCAGCTGCTTTGACTATCCAATCGAAAAGATATCGCCTATATGAACGAGAAGAAAACCGACGCCAAGAAGCATGGAACCGTCAAGACGCCCAGGAAGACTGTACCGAACCTGGATTTCGATTTTATCGAACGAATCGTTCGTCTTGTGGAAAATGCGGAGATCGGGGAGTTGGAAATTGAATCCCCCGAAGGATTGCGATTAGCCGTAAAAAAAGCGCCGAGCGGGATTTTTTCCTCACCGCCGGCGATGTATCCTCCGATGTACGCCAGTGTTCCCGCCGCCCATCATTCGACGCCGATAACGGAAGCGCCCGCTCCAGTCAAAGCGGAAACCGACGAATCCATCGAGATTATAAAAGCGCCCATGGTCGGCACCTTCTACCGCGCCCCGGCGCCGGATGCGCCCCCCTTCGTCGAAATGGGAGGCGCCGTGCAAAACAGCACCGTCGTCTGCATTCTGGAAGCCATGAAGGTCATGAACGAAATCAAGGCGGGCGTTTCGGGAACCGTCGCGGAGATTATGGTCGAAAACGGCCAGCCCGTCGAATTCGGCCAACCCTTGTTCAAGATCAGGAAATAGCGAATCGGCGCCGGCCAACCTTATCGCCCGAAAGCGGGGAAAATAATATCGATCCTAGAGGTTCATGTCATTTGAAGTTGTTCCCTCGCCCTCTGGGAGAGGGTTAGGGTGAGGGGGCATTTTTTATTACGCAACTATTAAAATCAATTGAAATTGACCACTTGCGCAAGGAAGCGATTCGCTTCCCTGTTTTTTCTATTATCGCAAAATCCCAGGAACGAAAACCATTATGTTTAAAAAAATCCTGATTGCGAATCGCGGCGAAATCGCCCTGCGAATCATCCGCGCCTGCCATGAATTAGGCATCGAGACGGTCGCCGTTTATTCCGAAGCGGATCGAGATTCTTTGCACGTCCGTTTCGCCGACGAAGACATCTGCATCGGCCCGCCGCCGCCTTCTGAATCCTACCTCAATATCCCCCGCATCATTTCAGCCGCCGAGATTACGGATGCGGAAGCGATTCATCCCGGCTATGGCTTTCTCGCCGAAAACGCCCATTTCGCGGAAATCTGCGAATCGTGCAATATCGCCTTTATCGGCCCTTCCCATAAAGCCATATCCCTCATGGGAGACAAAGCGGCGGCGCGGTCTACGATCGAAAAAGAAGGCGTCGGCGCCATCCCCGGCTCGCCCGGAACCGTAGATACGCAAGATCAAGCGATGAAGATCGCCCGAAAATTGGGCTACCCCGTCATGATCAAAGCGGCGGCGGGCGGCGGCGGACGCGGCATGAGAGAAGCCCATACGGACGTTAGCCTGGTTCAAGCCTTTATCACCGCCCAGGCGGAAGCGGAAAAGGCGTTTGGCGACCGGCGGCTCTATATCGAAAAACTGATCGTGGAACCCCGCCACGTCGAAATCCAGATTTTAGCCGATAAGCACGGCAACGTTATCCACCTTGGCGAGCGGGATTGCTCCCTGCAGCGCCGCCATCAGAAAGTCCTAGAAGAAAGCCCCTCTCCCGCCGTGGACGATGAGATAAGAACCAAGATGGGGGAAGCGGCGGCCAAATGCGCCAAAGCGGCGGGCTATTCCAGCGCCGGAACGGTGGAGTTTCTGTTGGACAAAGACCGTCATTTCTACTTCATGGAAATGAATACGCGAGTGCAGGTCGAACACCCCGTCACGGAAATGGTTACCGGCATCGATATCGTCAAGGAACAAATCCGCATCGCCGCTGGAGAACCTCTTGGCTGCAAGCAAAAAGACGTGAAATTTAAAGGCCACTCCATCGAATGCCGCATCAACGCCGAAGATCCCTACAACCAATTCCTACCCTCGCCGGGAAAGATCACCGGCTTTCATATTCCCGGCGGGCCGGGCATCCGCGTCGATTCCCACATTTACAGCGAATACGTCGTCCCGCCTTATTACGATTCCTTGCTGGCCAAGCTGATCGTCCACGGCAATAACCGGATGGAAGCCATCATGAAGATGCGTTGCGCCTTGAGCGAATTCATCGTGGAAGGCATCCCCACCACCATTCCGCTATTGCAGCAGATCATGGAAGATTCCGATTTCATCAAGGGCGATTTCCATACCGGCAAATTGGACGACATCCGCAAACGGCTGGATTACGATCATGCGCCGTGATTTCTATTTCCCATAAAATCTGCGCCGATTTTATGAGCATCCCAAAGCCATCATAGAATAACAGGGCATGGCGTCTCCGCCATGCCCCGCCGCCGCGCCCAACGCGCTTCGCGTGTGTTTGCACCAACTTAATTGAATATTTACTGATATGTTTTCGAATCCACGCCTGAATATAATTTCGACGGAATCCAAAGCAAGGTGCTTCCATCACCGCTGAGGAGAATATCCTGCATTGCATCGGTTCCTTCTAATTCGACTCCTTCAGGATTTACTTTTTGTTTAATCCATTCTCCCTTCGAATTTTTGATGAAAACATATAAATCGTAAGAAACGGTATATTCGTAGATTTCATTGTACCGCTTTGCTTGTCTGACGGCGATTACCCGTCCATCATCGGAGGAGTAAATGTATACGGCGTCAAGAGGCCAAGGGCGAAATTCGAAATTTCCAATATACTCCGGCTCGCTCCAAATGCCGTCTTTTTCGTGAATGGCGAGCAGATGATTTTTTCCCGTTTTATTGTATATGGTAAACTGTTGTTGCTTCATGATCGCCGTTTTTCCATCATTAGCGATTGCCCAAATATCGAATTTAAAGTCTTCGCCATCGATATTCATAGCGATATCAGGGATCTGCTTCTCCATTGTCCACCCATCAACTACTTTATCAACGTACAACCATCTATTCTTTGTTTCAGGATATCCTATTCCAAATATTAATCGATTTCCGTTATTTGCTATCATTGGTTTATGATAGTAAATATTCAAATAGGGACCAAACGTATTGCTAATATATCCATCTTCCTTACGTGAATAGATATCGAAATATTCGTACGATTTCCCAATAACAATCGTTTCACCATTTGAGCTAATTTGTGGAAAGTGAAGATCAGGTATTTGATTTATTGTAAATGTTCTTATTATTTTTTCATTTACAATATCATAAAAATTGAAGGTCGCATATCCTTCACCAGGTAGATTTATAGAAGGATATAAATAGATGAGCGTTAAAGAAACATCATCAAACCATACACCTGATATGTTATAATCATGCAAATTTTCTGTTTTTTCGATAGGTATGTCGATTGATTTTGTATTGCTTTTAATCGATTTTATCAATTTTCTATCTGAAACAATGTTGTTTCCGGAACTATCAATTGCGCTTTGGTTTTTATATAAATCGATTTTGAGTTTGGATTTTTCTGTAGTGTCGATCACGCCAATATCTTTGTTAATTTTTGTAATTTGGGTAAAATCAATATCTTTTGGGGTTAATACTAAAGGTTGAGAATAAACGGCAATAGGTAGATACGCAATTACGAGCAAGCTAAGAGACGAAAAAGTCTTCATGATAGTTTTCCTTTCTTTTAAAAATATAATGTTACTGGCTCAAGGTTACGAAGAAGGCTCGGGCGTATACGTCTCCCGATTCGGACGACGTACAATAAATGGTATGATTGCTATCAGCCAGCTGATAAGACCAGTTTGTATTCTGAGTAATTTGGCTAACGTTCGTTATGGTGTGATTGGGGAAATAGACGTATGTCGTATGATTACCGCCGTCATTCGCGAAGTTGCATAGCAACAAGAGAAATTGACTCGTTGGATTATTTTGGTTTCTTCGCAGAATAAACCGCGTACGGATGGAATGATTCGTACTTCCCGCGCTGTCATAGACGATAGCGGGTATATCCAGCGCCGGCTCGTTCATCAGATAATCCTTCATAGCGTCGGCTTCTCTTGCCATCTTATGACAAAGTGAAAACCAATTTAGGGCTTGACTATTAGGTAAATCCCAAAAAATGATTCCTTGACCGCCAACCACCCAAGAAGAATAAACCAAATAACGGTATTCATCTTCAATTACATTATTTAATGGAGGTTTTGGACTATACGTTATTCCATTTCTGGGATAGCTGCGCGCTATAGAGCAACGACAATATCCCAGATTAGTATAACGCATGGCGCATTCCGCCATATAGGCCGCATCCTGCCATGTCCCCGAATATCCAGATGCAATATCATGATAATAGGAATAGTCTTCGAAGATATAATCGAAAAATCCTAAATTTGCATTGATATTGCTGTCCTTGGCTATCAATTCGCCTTGAGTGGCATTGGATGAATATCCGTCATAAAAAGTACTAAAAACTTCCGTGCAGTAAATCGGCAGATTGTAATTATCTTCGGCGGATATGACATACGTATATTCGCCTATTTGATCGCGAATGTCGCTGAAATAATTTCCACCAAGAGATGCTCCAAAGTACTCCTCATATATGCTCCATCCTCTTACTCTTGAGTTACTTTTAATTGTACTAATTAAACTATCCAGCGAATTTTCTTCGTCTGTAAAACAGAAGTTAAACACATCGCAAGACGTCTCGGTCTTGTTATAAACTGTCGTAGCACATGAGACGCCAGAAAAAGCATACCTAGTGTAGGATTGTGGTAATCCTGTTTTTGTATAATCAAGATCTTTAATTGCAGTAACAACCGATGGCAAGGCGTAATAATTACGATTGTTAATATTATTCACCTCGCTTATCGTCGTAAGCACTTCCTGGAAATCGTTGATTTCGCTGTAATTAATGGGGAAACCACCTTCTGCTGTCGGACAACCCCATATCCCATTAACATTGACATCATCGCATTTATTACGCCGTTCACCCCATGGATCGAATAAGAAGAAATTGTAAATATTGACATCGGAAAAAGTATCAGTACCATCATTATACCCATTCGCAAAGTTCGTAATATCGCCTTCCGGATATTGAGCCGTACCCGACAAATGGTTTTCGATTCCCGTATACCACCCAATCGGGAACCAGCGGTCGCTGGCTGTGTATTTGTCTCCGTCGCGGGTTTTCAGAAAGGGGCGAAACCAGACCGACTGCGTGCGAGCATCGGGGTAGTACGTCACTTCGATCGACCAGCGGTAATCTACATTGGGGTATTCCCTTGAGCGAAATGTCAATTCCCCGTTGATCCCATAACTCTCGATTTTAAAAAGAAAGCCTTTGGGATTGATCTCGTCGAAGACGGAATAGCGCGCATTGACCGGCGTCGTCAAATCGACGTAGCGCCAATCGTTCGCCGTCAAAAAATATCCCTGCGCACCGAAATTTTCCGTCGTGTAAGCCCCGCCGTTCGTCCACGATCCGCCGGTTCCGCTTTCATACCAGTCCACGTTCGCTTCCGACCACGGCTGCGTAATATTATAAGCGCGATAATACACCAAGCCGCATGAATTCGAGTCCGCAAAAATTTTCAGCCGAATGTTAGTAACGGCTTTATTATATCCCAGTCCTGACAAGTTGCACATAAAGACCGCTCGATCCTGCGGACTTAACACAATCGTACTGTTGCCTCCCAAATTGCTGGACGAATTGTAAGCCAATTCGGCGTCGGCGTTGTTCGAATTGTAAGTTACGAAATAGGACGTCGGATCGATGACCACGTCGCCGTCCTTGGCGGCGGCAAGATCGCCGAGATGCGCCGACATTTCCGCTTCGCCCGTAGCGTCGCGCTGCAGACGCCAAGACTGCGCCGAACGAATGACGGGAGCGCTCTCGTCCAATGGCATTCCCGCTTCGTCCGCCAGGAATGTCTTTACGGGAAGCAGCTTGTGCAGTTCTTTCCCGTCGCGTTCGAAATGCAGCGGTCGATCCAATGGTAGTTTCTCCCCATACAAATCAGCCGCCTCGCCGTTTTGCTTGGCTTGCGTCGTAATCTGCACGGATGGAATATCGAAGCGGGCGGAGAGATACTCGTCCGAGGGCAAGATACCCGTTTTCACCTGCTCGCGCAGATTGCGCATGAACGCCTGCTTCAACCGCACATCCACCTTGAGAATATCGTGGATATAGCGCACCGTCACGTCCACATTGGGCAGAACCTCGGACCAACGCACGCTATCGCCCACGACGCTTAGATTCTCCCAGTTGAGTTTTCCCAACTCCAGGGGCTTGTAGTTCGCGCCGCGGCCTACGCCCAATCCGGCAAAGCGGTAGGTGAAGATGTCGCCCTCGTGGCGCGCCTGGAACGTTCCGTCGGCGCGTACGTAGAGCTGCCAAATCCCCGCCATGACCTCGTAATCCCACTCGCCGCTTTTGGATGGAACGAGGTTGGGATTGACCAACTCCAGCGCCCCGTCCGCAAGTTTATAATACTTGGGATAAGCGAGAAACGTCATCGTCCCCGGCCCCGTCTTCTCCGCGTATTCGGAAACCGGCGCCGGATACGATTCCTGCGTCTGCGGTTGAGACTGCGTCATCGGCGCTGTCAATACGCAGACTGCGAGCATAATGATACTAGCTACACGCATAAGCATCATCCTTCGGTGAAATATGTAGTTTTGGAATAGCGCCCAACATCATTCGCTGAAAAGTAGTAAATCACAAAAGTGATCCGTTGTCAACAAGAAACACATAAATAATCAAAAAAATAAAAATAACAGAAAAATCTTGCCAAGTACGGAAGGCTTGAGAAAAAAAACACCCGCCTTAATTTTTCTTATTACCAATATAAGCCTGCAGATAAGATACTTTGAGAACTTATGGAATGCGTTTAATAGGAGGAAATGGCTATTTCTCTATCAAGTTATAAAACAACTCGCCCAGCCATTGCGCCCGATGCTCATAAGTATGGCGGGACATAACCTTGAGCCGGGCGCGTTCGATGCAGCGGCGGCGTTCTTCTTCATGAGCGAGAAAATATTCCACGAGATGCTTCAATTCCTGAAGCGAACGATAGAAAAAAACTTCCTGCGCCGAATTTTCATCCAGCGGCAGATCGTCCGCGAATCCCGGCGCATAAATTTCATCCGCCTTGGGCAGCCAATCCGACAGTAAAAAACCGCCCGCCGCCGGAACGTCGAAATCTCGCACATTCATACACGTGTAGGATTGCAGGCTATGAATGTTGAGAGTGATCTTGGCGTTGCGATACGCATCGAACAAACGCTTGAAAGGCAAGACGCCGCGATAGCAGCGTTGCGCCGCATCCGGCGGCAATAGCGCCTGCCAATCCGCATTGCCGTAAATGCGCAGATCGCAATCCATCAGTTCCCGCACTACGCGCAGGCGGAATTGCGTATTCGCCTCCCATAACAATTTCTGGCGGAATTCGTCCAAACGGTCGGAGGGCAATTCTCCCGGCATGGGGAATTGCGCCATAACCTCGCGCACTTTCTTGCGGGGAAAGCGCAATTTTTCCTCCACGACCTGGCGGCAATATTGCTTCCATTCGGGCGACAACTGGCGAAAAAAGGCGGACTGCTCGCGCACCTGCCCTACGAAAATAATCTCGCAGCCACGCACGCCGCGCTGCTTGCCGCGCCGGACGCGGGTGGCGGCGCCGGGCATATATCGCGGCGCATCCGCTCCGTTTTCGATCAGTGGAGCAGCCCATTCGTAATCGGCAATCAGGTAAGTTTCATCGGGCGAGGTTTTATGCCGCCGCAAGAGATGCTCGCCATAGATGGGATCGTCGGCGAACCAGATTACTTTAGGAATGGGCAGCGATCGGCTAAGTTCCTCTCCCAAAGCCGATTCGTAGGCGGGCGCTTCATTGCATAAGAATATTAAATCCGGCTCGAATTGAGCCATTTTGAGAATGCGGTAATAGGGCGGATAGTACTCCCCATCCTTCAGCGCCGTATACTCCGTTTTGAAACCGAGACGGCGCAAATAATGCAAAAGAGTGCGCAGGAGCACATGCTCGATCAGGGAATATTTCGCTTTGTTCCGCAAGTCTTCATACGTCCAAACTCGAGGCGGCGAATTGTCCTTTCTCTTGCGTTTTAGAATAGCGGGAAGGTCTTTCAACCTCTGCGCCAGCTCTTTTTTCCGGCGACAGCCTTCCTCTTCTATAAAGCGAATGAGAGAGACGAGATCGTCTCGATTCGATTCGCCAAAATCGCCGCGAACGATTTTCGGTTTGGCGGCGGCATAGCAAAGCGTCTCTTCCCAAATGCGATCAATTTGCTCTTCGATATTCTTCCCAACAGCCCAAAAGATTCTTCGCGATGCGAGCAATTCCCTAAAATCGAAAATCGCCAACGCCGCCGCGAATTTATTCGGCAAAGGTTCTATAACCAAAACGCCTCGATTGCCTTGGATGATCTCGGGTGCGGCCTTCGCGAGCAGGCTTCCATCGCCAAAACCCGCGAGATACAGAAAATCCATGCCTTCGGCGAGCGCAGCGAGAATGGATTCCAGGCATTCTTTCTTTCTTGAATCATCGATATCGATTCGATCGCATGTTATAGAAGAAATCGGAATGGATTCCACCTCCGCGTAAAGAGAGGGATGGCGCCTTCTTAACGCCGACAGATTTTTGTAAAGAATTACATTCGATCGGTATCTTTCTGGAATCGTTTCCATACTGCATTCCATTTCGAATCGGCGTTTCGATTTTAGTTCGGCGATCTGGTTCGGACGCGAGAACAGTCATCTCTTCGCTGAAGGATTCAGGTTAAACCAAATATCCAGACGCGGGGTTTCCCATCCATAGGGCTTGCCCAAGATGTCATAGTCGCCATCGCCGTCCAGGTCGGCGATCTTGGATTCATGAAGGCCGAAGCCTGTAGATGCATGGACGGTTTTGAAATTCCCTTGGCCGTCGCCCAAAAGGATCAAGTTTTTCGCATCGGGATTGCCCCCATTCAGACGCATCTCCGCGTTGAAAACATCGAGGTTTCCGTCGCCGTCGAAATCGAGAACCGCTAGCGAATGGCCGCAATCGACTTCGGGCAAAATTTCTTTCCCGGCCCAGGTTCCTTTTCGCCATTCGTACATTATCATCGGCGCGACGCCGTCCCCCACGACAAGGATGATTTCAGGCCTTCCGCCTTGGATAAACTGGCCCGCCGCCGCTCTGGTGAAGCAATACCCCGCGTCGACGATGTTCGGCATATACTTGGTTCCATCCAGATGCTTGAACCAGCGTCCGCCGCCGACGATGTCGAGTTTCCCGTCGCCGTCGATATCCGCTTTCGCCAGCCCTTCATGCTCGTTCACGGCTTTGAAGCCGGGATAAGTTCCCCGCTGCTCCATTTGACTGTCGGCGCTCCAGGAATAGATTTCCGCGCACTCCCAAACACCCGCGTTGCGGGGATCCTTGGGAATCTCGGCGATATAGAGTATGCAAGCGCCCTGATTCCAGAAAACGAGTTCGGTTTGGCCGTCGCCGTCGAAATCGCCGAAGAGTTGATCGTGATGCTTCGTCTTGCCGAAATTCTTTACGATATGGCGCTTCCAGGGCGTTTCGGCTTCATAATGGGGATAGGGATTTTCCCACCACCACACATTATTGCTGGCCCAGTCGCCACCCAGAACGATGTCGAGATCGCCGTCGCCGTCGATGTCATAATAATCCGAACCAGCTTCGATATGCAGAGGTTCGTTATCCACGGCGTACTTCGCCCACCCTTTCGCATCCCGATGATACCAAACAACCGACGGAGCTTTAGTGCGTTCCGTAATCACGAAATCATTGACGCCATCCTTATCGACATCCAAGACCAAGCTGGAGGTTTGTTCCTTGCCGGAATTGGGAACGGGAAGATCGCCCGCCGTGGTGGACAAATGCTTCCAGGTGATTTCCTGAGCAAACATACTTGGCGAAAATAAACCTAAAACCGCAAGAAAAGCAACCATAGCGATTAAGTTTTTTATCATCATTAAACTCCTGGAAAGGGATTTTTTTATCTTGATAGGAAAATGGTGGGCTACGCATCGCTTTGAGCCCACCCTACGCAACTACTCTGCGCAATCTCCAGAAAACCATACTATGATCGAATTCGCAAGCCGTTCATAGACGATCGCAGACATGATCTATTGCATGAAGAAATGGAAGACTGCCATTTCCCGCAGAGATGCTTTAGAATCGAAATGAATTTATCGCAGGCTAATCGCCAAGAAATGGAGGATTCATTCTATGCCAAGATTAAGATTTTTTATCGCTGCTACGCTGCTTTTGGGATGCTTAAGCAGCTCCTTCGCGGAGGAAAAACCGATCCGCCTGCTTATCGTTACGGGAGAAGATTATCCGGGTCATAAATGGCGGGAGACGACGCCTGTGGTTAGGTCTATCCTCAGCCAAAAGGATTATTTCGATGTCCACGTCTGCGAGGATTTCGAAATATTCGCATCGGCGCCCGAACGGCGATACGACGCCGCCGTGGTTCATTTTTGCAATTGGGAAACGCCTATGCCCAGCGCAGCGGCTCGGGAAGGCTTTGCGCATTTCGCCGCCAGCGGCAAGGGACTCGTGGTTCTACATTTCACATGCGGCGCCTTCCGCGAATGGCCGAACTACCAAACGCTCGCCTGGCCGGAATTCGAAAAGATCGCGGGAAGAGTATGGGATACGAGCAAAACTCACGATCCCTATCAAAAATTTCAGGTAAAAGCCGTCAATAAAGAGCACCCTATCACGAAAGGATTACAGGATTTCGAAACGATGGACGAACTCTATTTCTGCTTGCAAGGCGCGCCCAAAATCGATGTCCTGCTAACCGCCCATTCCACCGTCACGAACCAGGACGAGCCGATGGGTTTCGTTCTGAATTATGGATCGGGCCGAGTGTTTCATACGCCTCTAGGGCATGACGCGCGCAGTTTTCAATCGGTGGGCGTAGCGGCGTTGCTCCAACGCGCCTGCGAATGGGCGGCGACGGGCGTCGTTGAGCGCTACAAACCAGAGTAACATGGATCGGAAGGGACGCCCCCCGCATCGCCCTCCCTTGCTGCCATGAATTTGGCGTTGCTGATTTTATGCCATCGCTTTTTGGATCGCCCGATCCAACTCGTCCAATTTATAGGGTTTGCCGATAACCCCCGCGAAACCGTAATCTTGATAGTTGGCCATTACGGGATCGCTGGAGTATCCGCTGGAAACGATGGCTTTTACTTGCGGATGAACTTTTAATAATTCCTTAATCGTCTCTATCCCTCCCATGCCGCCAGGGATGGTTAAATCCATAATAACGGCATCGAAAGGTTCGCCCTTCTCCAACGCCTGCTGGTAGAGGAAGATGGCTTCCTGGCCGTTTTTGGAAAATTCTGGGCTATAACCGAGATGAATGAGCATATTCCCTGCAGTTTCCTTGACGAAATCCTCGTCATCCATTACCAGAATTTTACCCGTTCTCGTCGGAGAGGAAATCGAGTCCCGCTCATGGTCTTCCGAGAGTATCGTTCCGGCGTAGGCGGGAAGATACACGGAGAATATCGTCCCTTTCCCAGGTTCCGATTGAACCATAATGATTCCACCGTGCTTCTTCACGATGGAATACGCCGTAGCCAAACCCAATCCATTCCCATTTTGTTTCGTAGTGAAATAGGGATCGAAGATTTTGGATAGATGATCGGCTGGAATGCCGATTCCATGATCTTCGATCGTCAATTTTACGTATTCGCCCAAGGAAAGAGCGGGAAAATCCCTCCCTTTAGCCGAGCCGATGCGAACATTCTCCGATCGAATATGGATCGTTCCGCCTTCCGGCATAGCCTGTTCGGCATTGAGAATCATGTTATGGATTACTTGTCCAATTTGGCCTTTATCCGCAAAAACCGGTAAAAGATCGTCCGCAAAATCATATTCGCAACGGGTGTTGGAACCGCTAAGAACGAATGAGGCGGTTGTGGAAGCGATATCGGCGATGGAAGCAAGTTCCTTTATTGGCGCGCCCCCTTTGGAGAAAGTGAGCAACTGTTGGGTTAACCGTTGAGCGCGCAGGGAAGCTTTCTCCGCCTCCGACAAACGTTTATAGATTTTTTCCTGGGGATTGATGGAGGACTTCGCTAAAGAAATATTGCCCAATATCGCCGTCAACAGATTATTGAAATCATGGGCGATGCCGCCCGCCAGCATTCCCACCGATTCCAATTTCCGGGCATTGAACAACTCGCTCTCCATCAACCGCTTTTCCGTTACATCGCGGAATACGAGAACCACTCCGATAATGCGGCTGTTTCGATCGCGAATGGGCGCGCCGCTGTCGGCGAGGATGCGTTCCGTTCCGTCTTTGGCGATGAGGATGGTTTGATTGGCGAGATCGACGATTTTTCCCGATTTCAAGACCAAATCCGCGGGATTCTCGCAGCGTTTCCGGGTTATTTCGTTAATAATATGAAACACTTCCTCCAAACGGCGGCCCAGCGCTTCGCTTTCCGTCCAGCCGGTCAATTTCTCGGCGATGGTATTGATTAAAACGATGATCCCGCCGGAATCCGTCGCGATGACGCCGTCGCCGATGCTGTGCAGCGTCACTTTGAGCCGTTCTTTTTCTGTGGCGAGCGCTTCCTCCGTTCTTTTTCGCTCAGTGATATCTTGCAGAATACCGAAAGAACCAATGACTTTTCCATTATCGTCCCGCACTTGTACGGCGGAGTTGGCGATCCATTTTTCTTCTCCCGAGCGCATTTTGACGCAATAATCCGCCCGCCAGCTGATCCCTTCTTCTCCCCGCGCTTTTCGGACGGCTTCCTCGACGGAAAGATTTTGCAAGCCACCAAGAAGATGGATGTCTTTTTCTAACAGCATCCACGCTTGCGGCGTAAATTCTTGGGGAGAACAACCGATCAAATCCTGAATTCCTTCTCCAACGTAATCGTAAGTATTCGTTAAATAATTCTGATAATATGGAACTGCGCCTGCCAATTCGATGGCGTCTTTATAGATGCGTTCGTTTTCCTCTAACGCCTTTTCTATTCTCTTGCGATCCGTAATATCGAACGCCGTGCCCAATATGGCGGATTCGCCCTTATAGTCGATAAGGCTGGGCGTAAAATCGAGCCATTTTACCTGACCGTCTTTCGTCAGGATTTTCATTTCGTACCGCGAGGGAGGATAGCCTTCCTTCCGCAGCCTCGCCGTTGCGGCGGCGCGAACGAATTCCTGCATATCGGGATGAACGAAACCCCAAGGATAGACCTTTTGCGCTTCTTCCCAGTCGTATCCCCATATTTTCTGACAGGCGGGATTCATATAAATCAACCGGTCAATGCGTCCAATGAAGATAGCGGAGGCGGTGGTTTCCGCCAATGTGCGGAATAGATTTTCGCTATTTCGCAACGCCTCATCCGCCGTCTTGCGTTCGGTGATATCGGTTGAAATGCCATAGAGGGCGATAGGACGTCCTTCCTCATCCCAAAGCACGCGCGTACGGCAATCCAGGATTATCTCTGATCCGTCGGATGCGTAATTGACGACCTCGCCCCGCCATTCCCCTTTCGCCCGAGTCATCTCAATAATCTGGCGCTGCGTCGCTCCTCGCGTTGGATCCTCGCCATAAGACTCCACGGATTGGCCGATCAATTCTTCGCGCGGGAGCTTCAAACTTCGGCATTCGGCCTCATTGACATATGTGATGCGCCCGTTCAAGTCGGTTACGGTTACGCGATCCTGAATTTGATCCAGCACCATCGCTTTCAGACGCAATTCCTCTTCCGCCGCCTTGCGATCGGTGATATCGAAAGCGTTTCCGAGTAGAGCAGGCTTCCCCTCATACTCGATAATCGTGGGCGTATAATCGAACCATTTGATTCGCCCATCCCTGGTAACAACCTTCACCTCGTAACGCGAAGGAAGGCCGTTAATGTTTTTGAGTCTGTTGAGAGCGCGTTCTTTAATGAGTTCCTGCATCTCCGGATGGACGAAGGACCACACAGGCATCGCCAAAAGCTCTTCCAAAGAATAACCTCCCAACTGAAGACCAGCGGGATTCATATACAACAACCGATCGTCCCGCGATATGAAAATCACGGAGGGAGAGGATTCCGTCAGCGCACGGAATTTGGTTTCGCTTGCCCTCAACGCTTCCTCGGCCCGCGAGCGATCCTTTTCCGCATGTTCGAGTTCCGCTAGGCGTCGGCGTAATAACGCGAGTTCCTCGATGAGTTGTTCTTTCGTCTTTTGCTCGTCATACATCATCGGACAGGAATCCCTCCCTGCAAACAACCTCTTCTTATGGGCATAATATTGTCAACTCGCGTACATCGAATCCTATTTTTCGATCGCCAATCGGATTTGACATCAACGCCATTGTCAAACGCAACAATAATAAAATTGGATGAAATTTGTTAAACAAAACTCGAAGCAAATTAGTTCCTTTTTAATATTATCTACTCCCCCAACGAATCCCCAAAACAGAACAAGAGTATTTTACCGGAAATTACTGTTCTCCATAATCCGCATTCATCGAATTATCAAATTTATTCCATTTTGCGTCTAGCGTTTCGAATGTTTTATCTCTTGGATCGTCTAAACTTACATTCTGATTTCCACTCGCATTCGCCGCTTCCTCCCTCCCTATATCGTTCTCGTTGAAATCTGGCTGGCAAAGAAGCGAGTATTCTATGCGATTGCCCCCAAAATAGTGGCGCCAGCAATTCCTTGCCGCCAATCTCCAGTTCCTGTATTCATAAGTTTTGGACAAACATCCTTTCCCTGAAGATTGGAAAAACCGTTCTATAACGATACACTTATCGGCTAACGGGAATTTTCGACGAAAGAATCGAATTCATGTTCTCTTCGCATTATCGAACGATACAGCAGTCCATCCGGTTGAAAATCTGGATCGCCATCCAAATCACTACGTTAGCGATACTCTGCTTATTTTTCTTTATTCATTTCGTCATCGAAGCGAAAACGACCAACGCCATCGTCGAACAACAAGGCCGTCTGCAAGCGTTAGGAATTATCAATGATTCGTTCCATCAAATGGAGAATCTCAAAGAAAACGAGTCAGCCCATTTCATCCAACCCAATAACCTGCCGCAAGAAGTCTTGTCGCTCGATATTGCGGATAACAATCATATCATCCGATTTTCCAACCTGCCCGATAGGCTTGGCGCCGAAGTAATGATCCAGCAAAAACAAGAAGAACCGAAATATCGAAATCCGAGGGAAAACGACGCTTGGCGTACGCGAGTGGAAAAAGGAGAGTTGATTCTTACCACTTCCTTGAAAAATGAAAATCGCTGCCAACGCTGCCATACCGCCGATCCGGCTATTTTAGGCTACGCCGAAGTCCGTCTTACCATACGCGATATCAACCAGGTATTTTGGAATGCCCAATGGTATCACATGGGAGCGACGGTTAGTCTCTTTTTCGGTTTTTCCGTGATCATTCTCTATATGACCCGCCGCCTCTTTCTCCGCCGCATCGGCGTCTTGGCTTCCGCCATGCGGAAGATATCCCAAGGAGATTTCAAAACGGAACTTCACGACGGCGCCTTGGACGAGATCGGCGAACTGAGCCGGTCTTTCAATACGATGGTGGAGGAAATCTCCGCCGCCCGCAAAAAGGAAGAAGAACAACACCGCCAGGAAATTCACCAGTTCGACCGCCTGGCCGCCATCGGCGAATTGGCCGGAGGATTGGCTCACGAAATCCGCAATCCCATCGCGGGCATCCGGGCCGCCATCCAAACGCTATCCCGCAACATTCCTTCTTCCGATCCTACCGCCCTGGTTTATCAGGAAATCCGTACTAACGCCGACCGCCTCGACGCTTTAGTCCGCAGCCTGCTTTCCTATGTGCGCAAAGAAAAACCCCAATTGGCGCCAACGCAGATCAACGGCGTCATCGAACAATCGCTTACGATCTTCCGAAACCAATGCAGCCGGGATATAACGATTCGCGAAAATCTGGCTTCCGATTTGCCCCCGATTCCCGGCGACGCCAAACTCCTGCAACAGGTCCTGCTCAACATCTTCATCAACGCGCTGCAAGCGAAAGAGAACGGTCTCGAACTGACCGTGGAATCGAAATTGATCGATCGCAAAGCCGCCGTACACGAAGCGGCGAATATCGTTCAAGACAGGCCATTCCGTTGCCAGAACCAAGTCATTCAAATCCGCATCCGCGACAATGGTCCCGGAATTCCCGAACAGGATATTCTACGGATATTCCAACCCTTCGTCAGCACGAAAAAACAAGGAACGGGGCTTGGTCTTTCCATCTCGACGCGAATCGTGAGGGAACATAACGGATGCCTGTTCGCCCTGAACAACGAGGGTATAGGATCGACGTTCGTTGTTTGCCTGCCCGTCAAGTCCGATCTCGATCCCATCTCCTGAAACGCTCAAGTTTTCAAAATGTCGATTCCCATTTCTTTTCATCGTCGAATTTCATCGATATAGTTAAAGATAGAAAGTAAAGCGAAAACAAAGCGATTTTCGGCCTGGTAATTGCGAAACCAACCATCGACTCCACACACTATGATCGATGGACTCGCACTCATGGCCGACGAATCGCTTTCCAATGGATATCTAATGAGCAATCATGCAGGCGCCAATATTATGGTCGTCGATGACGAACAATTGGTGCGGTGGTCGCTGGAAAACGATTTGCAGCGGGCCGGTTTTTCCGTAACCACCGCCTCCTCGGGCGAAGAAGCCATTGAAGCTGTTCGCCGCAACGAACCCGATCTCATTCTCCTGGACATTCGAATGCCGGGTATGGATGGCATTCAGGTGCTCCATGAATTGCGCCGCTTAAACAGCAACAGCATGGTCGTCATGCTTTCCGCCCTGGCGGATGTCGAAAACGCCGTAACAGCAGTACGCGCGGGCGCTTACGACTACATCCCTAAACCGTTCGATCTGGACGACGTTATTCTACGCATCGATAAGGCCCTCGATCATCAAGTACTGGAAAAGGAAGTGCGGCGGTACCGCAGCCAGCAAACCGACCGCGAAGGCCTGCAGAATATCGTCGCCGTGAGCGAACCAATGCGCCGGATCGTGGATTTCATCGCCCGCGTCGCCCAACAAGGAAGCAGTACGGTTCTCATCCGGGGGGAAACGGGAGTGGGCAAGGATGTTCTCGCCCGCGCCGTCCACGCATTAAGTCCTCGCGCTTCCAAACCGTTCGTGGAGATCAATTGTCCCTCCTTTCCGCCCCATCTCCTGGAAAACGAACTCTTTGGACACGAACGAGGCGCCTTTACCGACGCTCGCTCCCAAAAGGAAGGATTGTTGGAAATCGCCCATCAAGGCGCGGCTTTCTTGAACGAAATCGGCGACGTCGATCTGACGGTGCAAGCGAAATTATTGCAATTTTTGGAAAAGAAAGTATTTCGCCGCATTGGTTCGACGAAGGAACGATCCATTGACGTACGCATTATTGCGGCGACGAATCACAATTTGGAGAAAGCCGTAGAAGAAGGCCGCTTCCGCCGCGATCTCTATTATCGCCTGAACGTTATCTCCAT
Source organism: Candidatus Omnitrophota bacterium (assembly GCA_040755155.1). NCBI lineage: Bacteria > Pseudomonadati > Candidatus Omnitrophota > Candidatus Omnitrophota bacterium. Next base: position 29,921 of record JBFMBP010000127.1, read on the forward strand.
CGCCGTTCCTCCCTTGCGCGAGCGCGTGGAGGATATTCCCGCACTCATCGAACATTTCTTGGAACAATTCCGTTCGGAATTTTCCAAACCCAATTTGGACATCGACGGCGAAGCTATCGCCGCTTTGATGCGTTATTCCTGGCCGGGCAATGTACGAGAACTGCGCAACTGCCTGGAACGCGCCGTCCTCTTAGGCGGGGACGAGCCGATTTCTCTGGCTTCTCTCTCTTCTGAAATCGAACGGCACAGCCAAAGCGACCTCTCCTGCTCGCTCGAATCGGGCGAATCGGCGTCGCCGTTGATCGAACAGGAGAAACGGTTGATTCTCGAAGCTTTAGAACAAGCGGAATGGAATCAAAGCCAGGCGGCGCGCATTCTCCGCATCTCCCGCGATACGCTGCGCTACCGCATGAAGAAATACGCCATCGCTCCTCCCTCGGAATAATCCTAAGGAAAAATGACGAATGATGGGTCAAACGGCGCGCCCCATCTTACGCTTTTTTTTTCATCATTCATCATTCATCACTCATCATTAAAAAAAAGGGCGGACGCCTTGTCAGACGTCCGCGCGAATGGCTTGACTCGGAAATTCATTCCGAGAAAGGGGGGATTAATGAATCATCCAGCTTTTCACAAACGTGTTAGCTGGAGCGATTGCCTCGATAACATTCAGGAATTCGCTTTGCGCGTGTTTCACGGCGATGTCTTCAGCCTGTCCGGCGCCGTGGCAAGCAAAGCAGGTTTCTGTACCCGTAGAAGCGAACATTTGCGCATGTTCGGCGGGTTCCGCCCCGTCATGGCACGAAAGGCACGCGGCGGCGTTAGGAGCGATTTTAATCTGTACGCCTTCCTTATTTACGAAATCGATGGGAGCGGCGTCGCTGGAAAGCGGCAGAGAAGGAACGCCGTTCTTATGGCAAAGGTTGCAATCCTGTCTCTTGCCGGGGAAGAGGAAGCCATTGTAATTGTGAGTACTAATCGAAAATGGTTGTTCCAATTCTTCGCCGGTATGAATTTTGTGAATCATATAACCAAAGCTAATGGACTCGCCGCTGCCCTGACTCCGCGCGACATCGTTGTTTTTCGTATTATGGCACGTTACGCAGAAGTCCGTTTGCTTTCTTTGAGAACCGTGGAAAGCCAGTTTATTGTGGCACACATTGCACTTGTTGATATCGACGATTTCCCGGCGGGGAGTGATGGCCTCGTTCGTTACCGAAACGAGTTTCATCGTATTGTCCGCCCCTTCCGTAACGGTGATATCCGTTTGACCTTCGGGTTTATCCACTAAGGTAACGTTCCGCCGAGCTTCCATCGTGAAGGAATAGGTTCCTTTTGCGTCGTCTGGGACTTTGCCGACGAATTGGTAAGTGTAAACGCCGCCGCCTATCACAACCGACTTCGTGGTATCCGCCACTTCTCTGAGGTAGAACAGATACTCTTTCACGGGACCGGCAAGCGTAATATTGACGGAGCGCATTTTAGCTAAATCAATAGCCGTTCCATCATTTTCCTTCAGCGAGAAACGAATATTTGGCGCTTGGCCAGGCGCAGCATTGGTAATTTCGAGAATCTCGGCATTGACGCCTTTCAGACTCTTAGACTTCGCGGGAACCGTATGCGATCCGGAAACCGACCGGTCGAACTCTTGGCCGTCGGCGGGATGGCATACCGCGCACATGGAATCGTCCGCTTGCGGAATGCCGGAAGAATGCCCTTCGCCGGTTTGGAAATTGACGTCGTCATGGCAGGAGCCGCAGACCGCTCGGCTGGGCGCCTTCTTGAAAATATCGCCTTGTTCACCATCATGGCAAGTGGCGCAGTTGCGGTTATCCTGGGGAAATTCCACATGGGAATAATCGGCGACGCTTTGCCGATAACCAATGATTTGATACGGCTTCCCCGCCTTGACGCTGGGAAGATCGGCGCCCATGTGGATTTTATGGATCATGACGGACATGTCGACGGTATTGCCCGTATCTGGGTCCGTCGTCTGCGTGCTATGGCAAAGAATGCAAAGCCCCACTTCGCGCCGTCCGCCGCCATGCAAGCCAAGACCGTCATGGCATTTATTGCAACCTTCCGTCGTAACAACCTTGCGCAAGGTTACGACTTCGCCGCCGTTGGGTACGAAATGATAGAGGGGATTGGCGATATGGCGCGGACCTTCATTATTGGGGCGAACGCGTTCGATTTGCGCGGAAACCGTATGGGTTTTCGTTTGATCGTAATCGGCGGGAAGAACGGTTTTAAACGTATAAACGTATTTTCCAGCTGATACTTCAACCGTGGTTCCGCCGGAATCATAAGTCGCTTGTTCCGCCGTAGCGCCGACAAAAGGCGATGGATCGGTCGCTTTCGCAATCGTTTTCGAATAGCTCCAATAGCGAGCGCTGCCTTTCGCCGCATCGAGCAAGTCCAACCGGGCGAGAATAAAACGAGGCGCGGAAATATCCGTCAACGCCAAAGGCGCTCCCGCGTTATCTTGCAGCGTAAATGCGACCTGGGGTTTAAGATCGGCTCCGATCGTTACTTTTTCAATCTTGATCTGAAGACCTTCAGCTCCCCAGCCGCTCAAGGCGCAGCAAAAAAAGGAAAGCGCCAATACGGACATCATAGTTTTTCTTCTGCTTTGCATCATGTTGACTTCTCCTCATTACATGAAATCGCGAAAATCAAGGATTTGGGAAGCAAAGACTGTACCTTAGTTTTTCAATTCGGCCATCAATCAGCTTTCTGGATATTATAGAGGCATAAAAAAGGATAACATCCTGAATTAAAAGGCGATAGGCAAAGTTGAATTTTTTCTGGAAAATTACCCAAACTACGAAACAGTAAAATTATCGCCGCCGCCGATGCCAAGGTGGGTTGTATAACCCACATTCATCCGAAGGATTGGGTGAAATAACCCAATCGAGAGAAAAAGAATAAAAACAACTTATTAAATCATATACGCGCTTAGGAGCGCGGGCATCCCGCCTGCGTTATTATTCGCCCGGATTCACAGACGCGATACATATTATTAATGGATTTGGAATAGAGATTGGATTATGACGCCGCGAGTGGAAAAATCGATTTTGATTCTGCCGCTTTTGGAAGAGGATGCGCTCGAAACGAAGACTATCGCTTTATATACATGCCAATTTTAGGTTTTTTAGGAGAATCGGAAGATAAGGAGGGTTTTCCGGCTCCCTTGATTTCGCTCATTCCCATACAATTGGAACATTTAGTCCGTCCGGCGAGAATAAGTACGCCGCAAGACGAGCAGTAGCCGATTCCGGAAACATTCTTGAAATCGATCATCTTCAAGTTGATCCAGCGCAGAACGCGCAGCGTCAGTTCCCGTATTACGCCCTCATAATCGTAATTGTCGATGTTATCGTCTCTTTCTCTTAAAAAATTCGCCAAATCTTCATAGAGATATTCCGTGATATCATCGATTCCGCATTGCCGGTCCTTAAAATTGCGCAAGTTCCCTTTGCAACTAATCAGGAGGGCGGCGTCTTCTTCCTTGCAACAGATATCGCCGGTTTGCTTCCCCATCGGCCCTCCGCATATGACGCATACTCTTTCAGCCATCTTTTCTCTCCTTGATCGGTCTCGCCACGCCGAGCAAGCGCGTTTCTTAGGGTATTATAATGCCAAACTAAAATATTTCCTACTCAAATTTGACATTAACTAAATATTGTGTTCCAAGATAGATAATATTGTCAATAGGATTTCTTGCAATCTTCGATCTTTTCCATAAAGACAAGACGTGCGCGTAACAATTCGGGACCATGAGCGTTGTAATAAAAAAGGCACTAAAGGAGGAATCCGATCATGTATTCCTGCTCAATAAGAATCCCTGCGCCGTCCGCTTCAAAAATTTTTCTCTTCTTTTTATTCTTCTCTCTTTCTATTATACCGCCGGTTTTCTCTTTTGCTCAGACAAATTCGCAGGAGGGCGTTTCAAGCGCCGCTTTAGCCGGAGCTACGAAAAGCCGTCTCGACGACAATTATCTACGGGAAATGTTCGGCAAGCTGCTTCCCAAATTGGAATCCGCTCTCGAAATGAAAGATTTGCACGAAACGTTGCCCAAGCGAACTCTTATTTACGGCAAAGACCAAAAAACGAACCAAGAAGAAATCAACGTTATGCTCGACCAGGCGATCGAAGTCCTCAACATCTCCGATGTGAATGAGGATCGCGTCGCCATCCGGGATTTGCAGAAACGCATCAAGGAAGCCTATATCTCCATCGCCAGATATCGAGAGCAGCGCTTATCCGCTCCCCCCAAGGAAACTTTAGGAATGCTGGGAAAAATGAATCCTCTGCAAAAATCCAAGGAGGATTACGACGCCTTAATCGCCGGCGAAGAAGGAAACATCGCCGGATATCAAGAGAAGATCGGCGAGATTAAATCCAATTTCACCCGGAAACTGCAAGAAATCGGCCTTTCCATCGCGGAAGAAGGCGTGAACAGCCTTCTCGATTCCGTTGTAGGAGACGATTTCATAAAACTATGCAACGTTTTCGATAACCTCAAAAAAGTAGTGGCTCAGTTGCAACAGTTGACGGAAGATTCCGGCGAATCGCTCGAAATCGCCAAACGCTATTACGGAATGTACGTCATCCTCAACGAAATATTGGATCGAATCCAGAAACAATACATTGGCTCCATCACCGGAGAATACATACCCGCTTTGCAAGAATTTATCCAAAGCGCCAAAAACAATATCGAAGAAGCCAAGCGGCTCGCCGCCGAAAACGGCGAATACAAAGAGCGGTTGAATACCAATATCGATTCCAACCAACTGACGATCGAAGCCTCCGAGAAGTACATCGATTACCTGCGGCGGCAAGCAGACGAAATCGCTAAAGAGAACGCCGAAGTCGTCAAGAACGCCGCGCTGGCCAACAATACGTATAAGACGGTCAAAGTCAGCGGCGGCGTTGCCGTGCTCATCCAGGACGGCCGCCAATGGTTCGAAGCGTTGATGAAACTGAAAATGCCCGAACTGCGCGGATTCGAAAACAAGGTATTGAAACAAGAGTTCCTGCGGCTGACGGAAGAGATGCGGGAGATGAGGTGATATCCATTTACGATTCGAGCGGCGGCGATGCGTCTTCCCGCTTTACCTCGAAGATTTCCCAGAGATTGATCTCGACGCTTTCTAGTGATTTAAGAGTTAACGTCTCTTGGGAATCGAAGACTTGTCCGCGATCGAATCGCCGCTCTTCGGTCAATAAGTATCTTTCCGCATATAAACCTTCGGGATCGACGATAAGATACTCCCGCACGCCGTATTTTTTATACAGATACTTTTTATCCCACCGGTCTTTTTTGGCGGTATGGCCGCTTAGAACTTCAATAACAAGGTCGGGAGCGCCTTGGATGTTTTTATCCTTTATTTTGCTCCGGTCGCAGACAACGAAGGCATCGGGTTGAACAACATCATATTCGGAAAGGACGACGTCCGTAGGCGCGACAAAGGCGACGCAAGATTTCCCTTGCAAAAGAAGGTCGAAAAACGATCCAAACCGCAACGCGACTCGCTGATGCTTGGTCGATGGAGCGGGAGACATATTGTATGGTTTCCCGTCAATCAATTCCCAACGCTCATCGTCCGGCCATTGAAGATAATCGGAATAGGTATATTTCTCCGTTGATTTTCTTTTGCTAATCACTCGTCACTCGTCACTTATCACTGTATTTAGAATTATACTTTTTCCAACCGCGCATATTCTTGAACCAGCGTTCTTTTGCCCATTTCTTGGAAATCGACGGTGATTCGCGCGCTTCCGCCCTCGCCGTCCACGGCAAGAACTACGCCGAAGCCGAAAGAACGATGGTTGACCATATCGCCCGGCTCAAAGTCAACCTCCGCCTTATGCTTCAATCCTTCAGATCGCCCCATCGCCCATTCCGCTGCGGCGTTATGTCCGCGCCATAATAAATTTTCCTTGTATTGGCTGGGGATTTCGTCCAAAAAGCGGCTGGGCATGTGATAATTGATCGTATTATACATTCGCCTCATATCAGCATGAGTTAAGTAGAGCTGCTTCTTGGCGCGAGTGATTCCGACGTAGCAAAGCCGCCGTTCTTCCTCCAACTCTTCCTTCGAATTCATCGATTGCTTATGCGGCAATAGACCATCCTCCATCCCCGCCATGAAGACGCAGGGAAACTCCAATCCCTTGGCGCTGTGCAAGGTCATGAAGACGAGTGCGTCCGCTCCTTCTTCCATTTCGTCGATATCCGATTTCAGCGTAATATTCTCCATGAAGGCTTCTAAAAGCGTCAGCGCATCGAGCGGAGCGGAAATCTCTTTCTGCAATCCTTCGCCGAATTGCCCGGCGGCGTTGACCAGTTCTTCCACGTTTTCGAGGCGGGATTGATTTTGGGGATCGGCTTCTTTTTCCAACATGTCGCGATAGCCGGATTCCTTCACGATGGCGTCCATCAATTTCGATAAGGAGGACTTACGATATTTCTTGCGCCAGAGCGCGAAGAGCTGCGCAAAAAGAAAGAAAGCCTCGCAGGTCGCCGCTCTCATATCCGCTGCTTCCGGCTCTTCCCGCGCCATGCGGGCGGCTTCCAATATCGGGCGCTGCGTCCGGGCGGCGTAATCAAGCAGTTTATCCACAGACGTTTCTCCCAGTTTGCGCTTGGGAAGATTGACTGCGCGCTGAAACGCCACCGTATCGGCGGGATTAAGCAACAGGCGGCAATAAGCCAAAACGTCCTTAATTTCCTTGCGCTCGTAAAAAGCCGTGGCGCCGACGAGTTGATAGGGAATGCTGCGCTGGATGCACTCCTCCTCAAAAACGCGGGACTGGGCGTTGGTGCGGTAGAAAACGGCCATATCGCGATAGGGGATATTCTCCTCTTCATGCAGACTTTGAATCCTATCGCCGATCCAGACGGCTTCGGATCGTTCGTCGGAAAGTTGAACGACGCCGATCTTTTCCCCGGCCTCGCCTTTTGTCCATAACGTTTTTTCATGGCGGCCTTTGTTATGTTTCACCAATTCGGAAGCGGCGGCGAGGATGGTTTTCGTCGAACGGTAATTTTGCTCCAAAAACACTTTGCGCACGCCGGGAAAGTCGCGCTCGAATTCCAGGATGTTGCGGATCGTGGCGCCGCGCCAACGGTAGATGGATTGATCGTCGTCGCCTACGGCGCAGATTTGCCGATGCTCCATCGACAATTCGCGCAAAAAAAGATATTGCACGGGATTGGTATCCTGATATTCGTCCACCAAGATATGTTGAAATCGCTTGCGGTAGACATCGCCGATTTCCGGGCGCTGGGTCAACAGCAGGACGGTCTCCATCAACAAATCGTCGAAGTCGAGAGCATTATTGGCTCGCATAATTTTTCGATATTCTTCATAAAGGCGGGAAACCAACAACTCGAAAGCTCCGCTGGCGGTTTCCTGATATTGCTCCGGCGTTTGAAAACGGCTTTTGGCTTTGGAAATGGCGTTGAGCGCGGCGTTGGGTTGAATCTTCTTATCGCTAATCTCGCAGACGCTGAACGCCTGCTTCATCGCCGCTCCCTGATCGGAGCGGTCGTAGATGACGAAGCGGGGATCGATGCCCGCCGCGGCGCCATCCTTGCGCAATATGCGGGAACAGATGGAATGAAACGTCCCGATCCACAAGCCGCGCCCCTTTCCGTCTTGGATGGCCGCCACCCGCTCGGCCATCTCCCCCGCCGCCTTGTTGGTGAAGGTCACGGCGAGGACGTTCCACGGCGCCAAACCATGAACGGCCATGAGATAGGCGATGCGGTAAGTGATGACGCGGGTTTTGCCGCTGCCCGCTCCCGCCAGCACCAAGAGCGGGCCGTCCGTATAGGTAACCGCTTCCAACTGTGGCGGATTCAATTCCCGCTGCAATTGTTTTTCAAAAGGATGTTTCATGGCTCTCTCTGAGGATTAATCGTTAAGGTGGGCTACGCTTCGCTTTGAGCCCACCCTACGAAAGAATATGAATTTCATTGAACACGAATTCTTGGCGAATCGAAAGAGCCGAATTGCTTGGACGATCTTCACAAGCGGCATTGGCGAGATACGATGTATGCATCAAAAGATTCCGGGAGGAAGTGAATTATGAAAATGACGATTATGGTTATCCTTACGGCGGCGGCGTTCGCTGTTCCACCGGTTTCGTATTCCCAAAACGTATTTTCGCTTGGCGGAGACATTCATTCGCTCCCATTGATAATAAATGCGGAAAGCCGCGCTATTACGCAGGAAAATCCGCAAGGGCTTCCAGGCGCGGGCGGCAAGGAGAAAGAGGGACGCAAAGGAGCGCCTTGCTATCGCGATCTGGCGCCGGGAAAAACTTTCGCCCTCATGGATATTCCCGGCTGCGGCGTTATTCGCCATATCTGGATTACGGTCCGCCCCGATAAAGACCACTACCGCAACGCCATCCTGCGCATATATTGGGACGGATCGGACGCTCCCAGCGTCGAAGCGCCGCTGTTGGATTTCTTCGGAGAAGCCCACGGCGTCAATAAGCCCTTAGCCTCGTCTTTGACAACGATTACCGAAGGCCGCGGCTTGAATTGCTATTTCCCCATGCCCTTCGCCAAAGGCGCGAAAATCACCTTGGAAAACGATAGCGAAAGCGGCATCTCCAGCATCTATTATCAAATCGACTACGATCTTTTGCCTTCCCTGCCGGAAAATACGGGCCGATTCCACGCCCAATTCCGCCGCCAAAATCCCACAGTACTAAAACAGGATTATGTGCTCGTAGACAACATCGACGCGCCAGGCGTCTATATCGGAACCGTCATCGGCGTCCGCGCCAAAGGGACGGATTGGTGGGGCGAAGGCGAGATGAAATTCTACGTCAATGGCGACGACGCCTATCCCACCATCTGCGGCACGGGCACGGAAGATTATTTCGGCTCCGCCTGGGGATTGGGGACGTATCAGACGCTCTATCATGGATGTACGCTTACTATGAAAACAGACGAACCGGCGAACTATATATCGCTCTACCGCTGGCACGCCGCCGATCCCATCCGTTTTAAATCCTTACGCAAAGTAACGATCCAACAAATCGGTTGGAGCGATAACGGCCTCTACGAACGTTCCGACGATTGGTGCAGTATGGCTTATTGGTATCAAATCGGAATCAACAAGCATTTCCCCAAGCTGCCCAGCCGCCAAGAACGCTCCGCCGATTTGCCAGCCCCAGAAAAGGACGAATAATCATGAACATGCTGGAAACCTTCGATAACGCCTACGCGGGCAGGCGCTACAAAATCCAAATTACCTGCCCCGAATTCACGTCCGTATGCCCCAAAACCGGCCTGCCCGATTTTGGAACCATCCGCATTGAATACATCCCAGATCAAAAGTGCATCGAATTGAAATCGCTCAAATACTATCTTCTCGAATACCGCAACCAAGGCATTTTCTACGAATCTGTCACCAACAAAATACTGGATGATCTCGTAGAAGCCTGCGATCCCATCTGGATGAAAGTGGAAGGCGACTTCACGGCGCGCGGAGGCATCAGCACCACCGTCAGCGCCGTATTCGAGAAGAAATGAATCCCAACCTCAATTCTTCGGCCAGTTCATAACGGACGAGGAAGAGTGACGCAGCTATAGCATGGACTCCATAAAATCATTGTGATATCCCTCAACCCGAAAAGTAGAAATTATGAATGAAAACGATTTCTCTTTACGGTAGAGGGATTTTTTATTTGAAAAAAGGGGCGCCCTTTCTTCCGGATTCACGCTTTATCTACTCAAAACTTCGTACTCTCCAGTACCCATTAATGGCTGGGAAAAAATTGCGCTTTGTGGTCGCTTCGTCCACCTGAATTTTGGGCTAATTCTTTCCCATGAAGATCGGTGATGAATAAAAATATGAAAAAAGCCCTACTTTTTCGTAACTCCCTATCGGTCGCCTTGTTATCCACCGTAATGTTCATTATCGCCTATGGAATTCTATGGGGAGAGCGTTATTATGGCCCCTTGGTTCTCGCTTCCACCATCGTCCCGGTTCTGTTCGCCAAGATAGGGCAAATGGAAATCAAGGGATTGTTGCCCGACATCCTTTTTGGAACGATCGACACGGGATTATTGACGGTCGCGGCGTTGATCGGCGCGGCGGAATTTGGAGTGATTGGAGCCATTGTCGGCGGCGTCATCGGCGACGCCGTTACCGACGGCATCGCTGGATTCTTCGAAGGCAGCCTCTCGGAATGGCTGCGCCGCCGAGGGATCGACGAAAGCCGAACCGCGCTCGGCTCCGCCTACGGCAAGATGGCTGGATGTTTATTGGGAAGCGGAGCGGTTTTGTCGCTAGCGGCGTTGATGGGCGTCGAGTTATCATCGATGAAAGGTTGAGCGGCGCGCAGTATACAAAACGTATGACTCGAAAATCAATCCCCTTAACTTGTGATTCCATCCAATGCGTTTCGAATCGCCAAGGCCAGATCGCTTTGAATAATGGGCTTATAAATGCACTTTCTTAATCCCATTTCCTTGGCTTTGGCTTCGTTGATCGTTTCGCTATACGCCGTGCATAGAATAATGGGAATATCCGGGCGAATCCGCATCATCTCCCGCGCCATTTCCGAACCAGTCAGAAACGGCATGACCTGATCCGTAACCACGGCGTCGTAGTGGATGGGATCGGCGCGAAAGGCTTCGAGGGCTTTTCCGCTATGAGTGAAAAGGGAGACGCGGTAGCCTAAACTCGTCAAAGCCATTTCGCCCAATTGAACAGCTTGCTCTTCATCGTCCACGAACAGGATATTCTCTTGTCCTCTTAATCGATTCCAATCAACGGACTGATTTCTTGCCATCCCTTCATCATGGGCGATCATAGGCAAATAGATTTCAAAGACGGATCCCCGTCCCGCCTCGCTATCCACCCAGATTTCGCCGCCATGGCTTTTTACGATGCCATGAACGGTGGATAGGCCCAGCCCTGCGCCGGCATTCTGATTTTTTGTCGAGAAATACGGTTCGAAAATTCGTTCCATCGTTGGCCGATCCATACCGCATCCCGTATCGCGGACGGATAAAACGGCGTAGGAGCCAGGATTCAATTTCCGAATATTCTTCGCTTGTTCCGAAAGAGGCTCCCGCTTCTCCAAACGAACTTCCACCACGCCTTCCTTTTCGCCTATGGCTTGGCAAGCATTCATGCAAAGGTTCACTACCGATTGTTGAATTTGGATGGGATCGGCAAGGATGAAACCGATCTCTTCCTCGATATAAGATTGAATATCGATGGTCGGAGGAAAAGAACTGCGCAGCAATTTCAAGGATTCTTTAATGATGGGATGAAGTTCGATCGGCTTTCGTTTTTGTTCCGCCTGGCGGCTGAAGGTAAGTATCTGATCGACGAGATCCGCCGCCCGCAATCCCGCCTTTAGGATATGTTCCAAGTTTTGATATACGGGATCGGTTTCCGGCACGATTCTCATGGCGATCTCAGAAAAACCCAAAATAACGCTTAGAAGATTGTTGAAATCGTGCGCAATCCCGCCGGCTAAGGTTCCTATGGCTTCCATTTTCTGCGAAAAGCGAAGTCGTTCCAACAAATCCTCTTTTTCTTCTTCCGCTCTCACTCTTTCCGTCACGTCCCGAAAAATGAGACTGACGGCGAATATTTCTCCCGCCGCGTCGCGGATGGGAATATAGGAAGACTCGCTATAAATTCGTTTCCCGTCGCAAATAACTGCGTCGTTCCTTTGGATCCTTTCGCCGGTTTTCAACACATCGCCGATTCGCGATGCGCATAATTCCATGAAGGCGGGAAGATTTTGTAATCCTTTGCGGATATGGACTCCAATAAAATCTTCTCCCGATTTTCCTGCGAGCGATAAGGCGGCCCGATTGGCGTATAGATTCACGCCATTTCTATCCCAGATGGTGATGCCGTCGCCGGTGGATTCGAACACGGCGCGGAAGCGTGATTCGCTTTCGTGCAAGGCTTTTTCCGATTGGCGAATCGTATCCATGAGCTTCCGCTCCATGGATTCCAGGTCTTGCAACAAATTTTTCCGAGTCAATTCCACTTCGGCGGACAATATCCGGCGATCCAATTCGAAACGAAGGTTTTGAATCTCTTCCCCTTGAATTTCCAGCAGTTTTTTTGCATGGCGATCCTTTTTTACTAATTGCCGATTGCGATAAAACAAATAAAAATTGAAAACAGCCAACGCTATCAGAAATAGTATAAAAATCCCTTCCGTAAGAAAAAAAAATCCTTCTCCCTCCTCGCTGTACGAAGGAATTCCCCAAACGATAAATTTGAAAGGCATTTTCATCTTCTAACAACCAGGAAAGGAATTTCCACCGATCCTTGCCTGCCAACGCGCGAAATAGGAAACGCCCAATTTCGGCGTAAGTCGACTCGCTATTTTTGGAAATACTTTGGCGTAATATGCATTCCCGATTGCATACAATGTTCTTTTTCTTGAGTGGCATGCGTTGGATAGATTTCATCCCAGGTTTTCAAGTCCCCGCTTGCTTCGCTCAGCTGACGCAAGACAGTTTTGATTTCGTTTTGCTCCTCGTCCAGAAGTTGAAGATCATGATAGGTTCGTTCGATTTCTTCGATTCCTTCCCGGAGTTTCCTTCTTAACTCTTCCGGCGATGGCTCAAGCATCGCCGGCGATTGATAAGGCGGCAGAGATAAATGGAGATTTTTCAATATAGATCGAATGCCGTCGATCGTCCTATCGTCTTGCAACACGATCGCTATAGCCGTCAAATGCTGCGCCAGAAAGATTGTATACTCCACCATGATGCTTCGGCGTATCTCCGCGATCTTATGCCAAATACCTCCCATTTCGATGCGATACTTTAACGCTTGACAAATATCCAAACGAATTGAGGCTGCGATTTTCCTATGTATGGGAGCAGCTGAGCGTATGTTTTGTTCGTCCATATAATCCATTCGAGCAAGGATCGAATCCTCGCGGCGATATTTTTTTAGTCTCTCGCTGTATTGCTTCAGGATAGGATCGGCATTCATGTTCTTTTGGATTTTTCGATCCGCTTGCATCAGCAATGCCATGATATTGGTAGTTTTTGTCATAGCGCCGGCCATCAAGCTGGCGTAATGGCTTATTTTTTCATCTCCTATCGCCCTATACGATTTTGCTTCGTCTAACTTCGCCGCAGTCTTATCGGATTCGTAACTTATGGCATCCCGAATTTGCTGAGCAACGCCCGATATCAGCGTTCGGGACGGATTGGGCGGTAAAGAGCCAAAATTATTCATAATAGCACCCTATGTCGATTCGATGCTCTCCCAGCGTTTTAGCCGACAGTTCCTCCGCCTTCCCACTCTATCTGCGCAATGACGGCAAAACGACATCGCCATGCGCTTCTTTTGAAACGACTCGGAAATCGTTGGGGGGGGAGCGAAGCAATTCCCGGCAATGTCCATGAAATCCCCCCCTTCCGCCAATATAGACTGTATTCAGCAGGCAGGATGCTCCTCATCAATATCAACGTACCATCGCTATCAATATCATCGCTTATTATATGTCGAAGAACAACAATAATAATAATAACAACAACTTTTTTACTATTCGAAAAATTTCGCTGCGGTTATACTATATCTTCATCGTCGGCGGGAGAATCTTGCGCCTCGATCGACGGAGCGGGTTTCCGTCTTACATCCAATCGATTTTGGGCGGCTTCGAGTTTGGTTTTTACTTTACTCATTAAATTGTTGATGTCGTTTTGATAGGAATATTGCTTGAGAAACTCTTTTTCCTTCGTTTCGATCCGTTGCAAGATTTCCGAAACCTTATCCGCATTCCGGTCCGATTCCATCAACAATTCATGAGCTTGCATCAATTGGTTGATAATATTCTTGATTTTGTTTTGCGTCGCTTTGGAATGGCGGACGGGGGCGCGCTTCTGAGTCAATCCCATCTTTTTCGCCAAAATAATAAAAACCAATAGGAATATAATGGAAACAACGAAAATGACTCCCAACGGAAGCACATTTTTTACAATGCTATTAAACTGATCCATAGCGCAAAGTTCTCCCCATTTTTACTCGCTCATTCCATTTTGCCCTGCATACCTATCTTGGCATTGCAGCCCATTTGTATATCGCCTTACGAGTAAATTATACTCTTATTTCCACAAAGGAGACGAAATCAAAGAGAAAACGGCTGAAAAATTGCGATAAATTCCTCCGGCGCATCTTCCATTCCGCTTAGCCAACGACAATTACGATCCTATCGCGCTGCGCGGCGGCGGCATCCGCAAGAGCGAGCCGGAATTCATGAGCAAAAAAACGATTCTACGATTTGCATTTAAGCCGCCTTTGATTTATCCTACAGCCACTCATTATTAAAGGATATCGCCGCTATGAAAACCTTGAAAAGAAAATCGTTCTTTATCTACGTCATTACAAGCCTGCTGCTTTATTTCTGCGTTGCGCCGTTCGAACTTTGGGCGGCTCAACGCGCGGGGAGCGCCTATTTTCAACAGGATGTCCGCGCCGCCGCAAATGCGCCGTCGCCGATCGACGGCGAGATGAAATTCGCCGCCGTAGCGCCAATGGGAGATGTATTCGTCGCCACGGAGCGAAGCATCTACCGCCGAAGCGGAGATGCTTGGATGAAGATGGAACTGCCGCGCGAACCTCAAAACATCAACGCCATGACGTGCGGGCCGGATGGAACAATTTGGATCGCGGCGGACGGCTTCCTAGCCTCCATTTCAGAAAAGATAACAGTTTTCGATCTCAAAGGAAAAGAGACGCCCCATTTCCTATCGGCGGGCGCGGAGGATTTACTCGTAGGAACATCTTCCGAACTATATCGCCTTCGCAACGGAAAAAGTGAAGCAATCGCGCCGCCGTCTCATTCCAGTTCTCTGACTGCGCTGGCGGCGTCGCCGCATTCTCGCGATATAGCCGTCATGTATTCCCAGCATTTATTTTTCCAGCCGGAAGGCCAAGAGTGGATGGAGATTGTTCCCCGCAACGCAAAACATTCTTGGAGTTGGCCGGAAACGGAGACAACGTTTATTGCATTCGATGCTAGTGGAAGCCTTTGGTTCGCCACATCCATAGGCGCAGGCTGTTACGATCCATCCAACCGGCAATGGACGCTCTACGACGGAAACGATGGACTTCCTTATAACGAATTCACCTGCTTGACGCCGGGATGGAATGGTGAAATCTGGTTCGGAACCAAGCGCGGCGCTATTCGATTTCAGAACGGCGAATGGTCCTATCGCTCCGGCCAGCGCTGGCTGCCGGGAGACGAAGTACGTACTATCGGCGTTAACCTGCAAGGGGTCGCATGGATCGTAACCAATAACGGCTTGGGCGTCATCGAACGCAAGCGCCTGACTTTCGAGGAAAAAGCGGCTCATTTCGAAACGCTCACCAACGAACGCCATGTGCGCTATGGCTACGTCAGCGATTCGCGCCTGCGCATTGCCGGCGATTTGAATTCCTTCGAACTCACGGACAGCGACAACGACGGCTTATGGACGGCCATGTACGGCGCGGGAGAATGCTTCCGCTACGCCGCAACTAAAGATCCGCAAGCCAAAGCGCTGGCCAAGCGATCCTTCGAGGCGCTCAAGTTTCTCAGCGGTGTAACCGGCATCCCCGGCTTCCCCGCTCGCACGATTCTTCCAACATCCGGCCCCGATCCTAACGAGCAATATACGCCGGAGAAGGATCGGAGAGCGCAAAACGGAGATCCATTATGGAAAGTGATGAATCCGCGCTGGCCGAAGAGCGCCGACGGCAAATGGTATTGGAAATGCGATACCAGTTCCGACGAAACCGACGGGCATTATTTCTTCTACGCCGCATACTACGATCTCGCCGCCGAGACGCCGGAGGAAAAAAAGGCGGTGGTGGAGGTGGTGCGCGCCATCACGGATCATTTTCTGCGCAATAACTACTGCCTGGTGGATCACGACGGCAAGCCGACGCGCTGGGCGGTTTTCAATCCGGAAAATTTGAACTGCAATATCCTCTGGTGGGAAGAGCGCGGGCTGAATTCCCTCTCCATGCTCAGCTATCTCAAAGTCGCCGAGCATGTAACGGGAGACCCCAAATACGCCGACGCGGCGAAAACATTGATTGACAAGCACGGTTACGCCCAAAACGTCATTCTGACGAAAACCAATTTTCCCAAAGAGTGCATCAATCATTCCGACGACGAGATGGCGTTTATGTGCTATTACAACTTGTTGAAATACGAAAAAGACCCGGATTTAAAGCAATATTACTTGGCGGGATTGGAACGGTCATGGCGCTTCGAGATTCCCGAACGCAATCCGCTTTTCAATTTCATTTACGGCGCCGTCAGCGAAACAGAAAGATTCGGGCGGGATGACGCCATCGATACGTTGCAACGCATCCCCTTGGACTTCGTAACCTGGAAAATCGCTAATAGCCATCGGCTGGATATTACTCCGCAGCCCGCTCAAACCGGCGCCTACCGCGAACGAGCCGCCTCCTCCGGAGGAGGCGTCCTGCCCATCGACGAATCGCCGCTCTTGCGCTGGAACGGCAATCCCTTCCAACTGGACGGCGGCAATGGCGGCTACGAAGAAGAAGACGGAGCCTTTTTCCTATTGCCTTACTGGCTGGGGCGATATCACGGCTTCATTGAAGCAGCGAATAAGTAAATCGAATTTATCTATGAAGCAATTACGGCGAAACTCGCTTCGCTCGCTCTAAAAGACAACGCCCCAATTGCTATTCTCCGCGATTGGGGCGTTTTCTTACAGATCGCAAACCACTGGCCGCTGCATTCGATTTACTTACTCAAGTTACGCGCGAGAAAGAGTTAAAAGAACGATCCACAATTACATTCGAATATCGTAGACGCTAAAGGAAAAAGAAATACGCATAAAAGGAATCCATTCCTCAATCCGCCGTTGAAACGGCGGGCTATTACCGTTTGCCCCTTTAAAGGGGCATTTGATAATAGCCCAGCCTTTCAAGGCTGGGAGAAGATATTTCGCGGCATTCGACTCTTTTCGCGTTTCAAAAGAGCCATAATCATGGAAACCTCAATCCCTCTTTTGAATGATATTTCCCATGGCCTGAAAGTTCGAGCTGCGTAATATGAGTTACTTATCTTCTTCCCTAATGCCCATGCCGCTGCGGTTGGGATAGGCGGGACGGGCGGGCGGCGTATAGGGATGCGTCTTGATCTCTTGGATCATCAATTCGATGGCGGCGTCCAGTTGGGGATCGCCGCCGTTGACCATGAGCGACGGATCGTCAACCACTTCGATGTCGGGATCGACGCCATGCCCCTCGATGCCCCAGGTTCCGTTCTTTTCATAAAACGCGAAGGTGGGAACAACGACCGAGCCGCCGTCGATAAGGCTGGGATTGCCTGAGAGTCCCACAAGGCCGCCCCAAGTCCTCATGCCGATCAGCTTTCCCAAACCCGCTTGGCGGAAATAGGCGGGGAAAGCGTCGCCGCCGGAAGCGGACATTCCGTTAATCAACATGCACTTGGGGCCTTGATGCGAGTCTGGCGGCCAAGGCCAATCCTTGCCGTCGCGCCGCGCCCAATAATTGACGATGGGCCGGTTTAGCAATTCGATGAAGCGAGTGGGAATCTGGCCGCCGCCGTTCCAACGCTCGTCGATAATCAATGCTTGTTTGTCGATCTGACCGTAGAACTGGCGCACGAGATCGCTTTGGCCGTCGACGCCTGTGTTGGGAACGAAAATATAGCCCACTTTGCCGTCCGTCTTTTTATCGACATAAGCGCGGTTCTTTTCAATCCAGGCGCGGTAACGCAAATCGTGATCGCCGTCCAACAGTTTAACCGCCGCATCGCGGGCGGTCGCATCGAGGATAGGCTTGTCGCTCACCGCGAGCGTGACGGTTTGATTCGCCAGACCGACGAAAGCGGCCCACGGATCTTTCGATGCATCGATGGGAACGCGATTGACCGCCAACAGGTAATCGCCGACTTTGACTTCGCCCTCTTTCAGGCAACTTAAAGGATTGCGTGCGTCCACGTCCCAGGCGGCGCCTTCGTAAATTTGCGCAATGCGGTAAGCGCCATTGGCTAATTCAAAATCCACGCCCAACAGGCCGACGTTTACGCTCGGTTCGTCTTCCATATCGGGATTGCCCCGGTTGTAGGCATGGCCGACGTTCAATTCGGATATCATTTCGTCGATGACGTAATTCAGATCCTCGCGGGAATTGCAATCGGGAAGCATTTGGGAGTAATGATCGCGCATCCCCTTCCAATCGACGCCGTGCATATTGGGATCGTAGAAATAATCCCGCATCACGCGCCAACCGTCGTTAAACATTTGCTTCCATTCTTCGCGGGGATTAATCATGGCGAATAAGTTGGAAGTGGAAATGGCGTTTTCCAGTTTTTGATCCGCCGCCGCGTCGATGACGTAGAATCCGCCCTTATCGACTAATAGTTTTTTGCCATCCGCCGACATAGCGAAGCGTCCCGCATCCGATAGAACGGTTTTCTCTTCTTTTTTCTCGTCTTTGAGATCGAAGATTTTGATCTCGGTCTTTCCGCCGCTGCCGCGCGGCGCTTCGCGCACATAAATCAACTTGCCCTCATGGTTGACGGCTAATCCGCGAAAACCGCCTTTGGGGATGGGCAGTTGGAAGGCGCGCTGCTCGAAGCCATCGAGATCGATGACGAGAGGTTTTGCGGCTTCTTTATCGCTCTTGGCTTCTTCCTTCTTTTCGCCTTCTTTATTCTCTTTCTCCTCGCTATCTTTCTTATCAGCTTCCGACGATTCTTTCTTTTCTTCTTTTTTCTCTACTTTTTCTGCTTCATCCTTTTTCTCGTCCTTATCTTTGGATTCCTTCTCGTCCTTCTTCCAGCTTTCTTCATCGCTCTTATAAATATAGGGATTCTCCACATCCTTGCGCAACGGAACCGTAATCAACACGTCTGTATCCGCATAAACGAATGAAGTTCCGACATCATCGTAGATGGGTGAGGAAAAATTACGGTTGCTGGCAAAAAAGAGAAAATCGCCTTTGCGGTCGAAGGCGGGCCAAGTATCGCCGAACAGGCCGCTAGTAGCCGGATGCGTCTTTTGCGTTTCCAGATTATAGAGCCAAATGGAGCTGCGGCGATTATCGCCGTTCTTGGTATAGGCGATCCAACCGGAATCATGAGACCAACTGATGGTTGGCCGATCCGCCCACGGATCCTTATCAATAAATTGCGTTTCCTGGCTTTTCACTGTAAGCAGGAAGAGCGAACCGGTCTTATCCGTGAAGGCGATATGCTTCGAATCGGGCGACCAGACGGGATTAAAGCGCCACGCCTTGCCTCCCGACGTGAGTTGGCGCGGCTTTTCCTTGCCATCCGATTGCATGATATACAATTCGTATTCGCCGCTCTCGTCGGAGAAATAGGCGATCCACTGGCCGTCGGGACTCCACGAGGGATCGCGTTCGGCGAAGCCGCTGGTGCGAGTCAGGTTTCGGTCGGAGCCTTCCTTGGCGGGAAGCGTCCAAATCTCACCGCGCGCTTCCATGACGATGCGCTTGCCAGTGGGAGAAATATCCCATCCGGCGATGCGGTCTTTCAAATCGATGCGCTGCTCGCGGATTTTAGGACGGTCGCCGGGTATCGTGACGGATATGTTTTTGGTTTCGCCGGATCCCAGATTGAGCAGAACCAAAGCGGCGCCGTTTTGCAAAACAATCTCGCCTTCGCCGTTGGGGCCGGGGCCGATGGCGGGAAATTTCACGTCGAAATCCTTAAAATTCGTGATCTGGCGGCGCTCTTCATTGGCGGTATTGTAAGACCAAATATTCAGGCGATGATTCGATCCCTCGTCGGAAAGATAATAGAGCATTTTTCCATGCCACATGGGAAACGTATCGGTGCCTTCCCACGATGTAATTTTTTTGGAGGAATAATTTTTCAAATGGAAGAGCCAGATATCCGACGCCCAGCCGCCGCGATAGCGCTTCCACGTGCGAAAATCGCGGCTGATGGGCGTATAGGCCAGCCATTCGCCGCTGGAATCGATGGCGCCGTTGGTTCCATAAGGCAGAGGCAGTTTTTTCGGCAGCCCGCCGGAAGGCGAGACGGCGAACAATTGATCCTGGCGGATTTGGCCGGCGAGAGCGTTGGAGAAAAAGAGAATTTGATTTCCCGCCGTCCAATCGCAAAGCATCTCATTGGCGGGGTGATAAGTAACGCGGAAAGGCGATCCACCCGCCGTGGGCATGACGTAGACATCGCGATCGCCGTCGTAATTGCCGATGAAGGCTACGGATTGGCCGTCGGGGCTGAATCGGGGAAACAGTTCCGGCCCCGGCGGACTGGCCAAGGGTGAAGCCGTACCGCCTTCGCGGGAAACCAGCCATAGATCGTTGGCGTAGACGAAAACAATATGGCTCGCGCTCACGTCGGGATAACGCAGCATCCCCGCATGAGGCTGGATTTCCGCTTCGAGATCGCCGATTCCCACAAAAATGGAAACGGCGAGCCATATTCCCATAGTTCCGAACCTTTGCAACATTTCTCATCCTCCTTCGCGTTTGGAATGGCTTTTAATGAATGTATAATACCAATCTGCGTTAAAATTGCAGCTTATAAATTCCATCGCCCTTTGGGTGAGGGTTAGGGTGAGGGAAATATAAGCCTAATAATATCAACCCTCACCTAACCTCTCCCAATCTTGGGAGAGGAATTTTGAAAACAACAATCTCAATGCATGTTGGTATAATCGCTCTTCACGATATCATTTTCATGCCCTAAACAAAAGATCGTAAATGTCTATAGGGAAAGGATGAACTCATGGCGCAAACAAATACCGATGGCGCCCCCGCTGTTAAAACTCGAAAAGAATTTTCCTTCGTCGCCATTTTTCTCGGCGTCGTTTTATCGGTGATTATGGGCGCGGCGAACGTTTATCTCGGCCTGCGGGCGGGGATGACTGTTTCCGCTTCCATACCCGCCGCCGTGATCGCGATGGGCTTTTTGCATGGCGTATTGGGACGAAAATCGGTGCTCGAATCCAATCTAGTGCAGACGGGCGCGTCGGCGGGGGAATCGCTGGCGGCGGGAATCATATTTACCATGCCCGCCATGATCCTGGCGGGATTGTGGAAATCCTTCGATTTCTGGACTACGACGTTCATTGCGCTGGGAGGCGGACTGCTGGGCGTGCTTTTCATGATTCCCATGCGGCGCGTATTCATCGTCGAAAACAAGGAATTGAAATTTCCCGAAGGCGTAGCCTGCGCCGAAGTGCTGCGCGCGGGAGAGAGTGAAGAAGAAGGAGGAGACTCCGGCGCTAAGTTGGTGTTCGCCAGCGCGGCCTTGGGCGCTTTCTTTAAATTCTGCGCTTCCTATTTGGGACTGATGAGAAGCACGGCGGAATGGGCCGTCTACGCCTCCTCCCGCGTTATCTATTTCGGTATGGATATCTCCCCGGCGCTGGCGGGCGTGGGCTTAATCGTAGGTTTGTCCATTTCTCTGCAAATCTTTCTCGGCGGCGCATTGGGTTGGCTGATCGCCATTCCGCTGATGAAAGCCGATCCCGCTTCCGGTTCGGCTTTGGACGCCGCATGGGATTTGTGGGATCGTCAAGTCCGATATATTGGAGTGGGCGCGATGCTGGTGGGCGGCGTCCTTTCCATCTGGCAGGTTCGAAGCGGCTTAGTTTCCGCCGCGCGCGAAATGTTAGCGTCGCATCGTCCGGCGAAGAAGCGTTATCCCTCCGCTTTCTCATCCTCCAGCGAACCTCTCGCCATCCCGCCGGAAGAACAAAATCTCAGCGGCGCGTCGATCGTTATCTTTTCCTTGATCTGCATCGTCCTTATGGCGGGCGTCTATTTCGTTTCGCTCAACGAACATTTCGGCATTACAGCGCTGATTACCGTCATAATGGTTCTCATGGCCTTTTTTTTCACGGCGGTAGCCAGTTACCTCGTGGGATTGGTGGGAAACTCCAATAGCCCCGTTTCCGGCATGGCGATCACGGCGTTGTTGGCAACGGGAGCAATGATCCATGTTTTTGGCTACAGCGGGACGGAAGGAATGATCGCGGCGTTGGGAGTGGCGGGCGTGGTCTGTTGCGTCGCCTGTACTTCCGGCGACGTCTGCAACGACCTCAAAACCGGCCACTTGGTCGGAGCCTCCCCGCGCTATCAACAGATCATGCAAATTCTCGGCGTCATCGCCGCCGCATTCATTATGGCGCCGATTATGACCGTGCTGCATGAAGGTTCGATCAATGACGGAACCGGAGGCATCGGCGGACGAGTATTGGCTGCTCCGCAAGCGGCGCTTTTCGCCTCGCTGGTCAACGGCTTCTTCGGCGACGGCCAACTGCCCTGGAATATGGTTTATTGGGGCTTAGGCATCGGCGCCCTCATCATTGTCATCGACAAAATTTTATACCTGTTCCAATGCGAATTCCGTTTGCACGTCATGGCGGTGGCTGTGGGCATCTATTTGCCTTTCGGACTCTCGACGCCCATTCTGCTCGGCGGCCTGCTCAACGCCATGATGAAAGGCGCAATAAAGGATAAGATTTCGGGAATGCAAAAAAGAGGCGTTCTGGCCGCTTCGGGAATCATCGCGGGGGAATCGCTCACCGGCGTGCTTCTTGGTTTTTTGACGTATATGGAGTACAAATCGCAAAACTGGGGAGAATTTCTGGGCGGAGGCGGGATGGATATTTTATCCGTTATGGGGATGTTCGCCATTCTTTTTTGGATGCATCGCCAATCGTCACGCGTCCAATGATTTTTGCATAAAGAATTGCAAATTTTATGAGATTGTGTTATTGTATGTTCAATCTTTTTCGATAAGTTTTTATTAAAGTGAATTTTTGTTCATGAAGGTATTAGGATCACAATGGCGTAGTTTCGAATCGGTTTCGCTTAATCGCTTGGGAGAGGGAACATTTTATTCAATAATGACTATTATACGAGATATTCTCATTCCACTTGGTTCAGGCCTGCTTACCGCCGCAGGCGGTTGGCTTATCTACCTTTTCTTAAAAACGAAAGAGCGGAAAAAGCTGTTTATGGCGCCAGGCGCCAAAACCTTCGCCACGGAAACGGATATGGATAATTTGATTGTCGATCCGGAAGACGCCGCCGCTATGTTAAGGCAAATCCAGCGCGATATGGCGAAAGCTTTCGGATTTATTCTCCATACTCCCATCTCTGCGCGGCTTATCGGTTTGGGCGATCTGCGCCGCAAGTGCGATTATCGCGGCAATCCGCTGGGCATGTTCACTTTCGAGGATCACCGCATCACGATTTACATCCTGTTCGGGATGCCCCGCGCCCGATTTTACGCAACGCTGGCGCATGAATACGCCCATGTCTGGCAAGCGATGGAGGGATTCCTGACAGGAACGTTGGAGCATAACGAAGGCTTCGCCGAATGGACGGCGTTGGTTTTAACCCAAATGGCGGGCTTCGATACGAAGGAAGAATTCGACCGCGCCAGTTGGGACCCCTATGGAACGGGAATGCGCAAATTCATCACGCTGCAAAAAATATTCGGCGTACGGGAAGCGGCGCAATTGGGCAAACGGCGGCGGCTCAATCTCAACATGCTGCGGGGTAATTATAATTAATGACGAATGAATAATAAGTAGGATGGGTCGCGTCGTTTGACCCATCAATTGCTCCATTTCAAAAAGATCGATGGGTCAAAAAACGCGACCCATCCTACATTTCTTCAAATTCAAATCATTTTTGAAACTTGTGATTTGTAATCAATCGTTCCCTTCTACTTTGCCCAGCAGAAAGCGCAGTCGCGTAGGGTGGGCTCAAAGCGAAGCGTAGCCCACCATTATCTTTAAATGAAGAACGTAGAGCGTAAATCGTTTTCACCCTTCCCTCTTTTTTTCCCTAACAGAAAACATAAAGCGGCTTCTAAATTTTCATGGCGAAAAACAAATCCCGATTTTTGCAGTTGCGCGGGAATCGCCCGCACTCCCGATAACAACAATTCTTCCCCCATTTCCCCAAACAATAACCGAACGGCAAAAGCGGGCAGCGGCAGAATCGCCGGGCGATGCAACACCTTCCCCAGCGTTCGGACAAACTCGCAGTTGTCAGCGGGGCGGGGCGAAACAGCGTTGACCGGCCCCGCCAGCGAATCCGTCATCAAACAGTGTAGAATCACGCCCAACGCGTCATCCAACGCGATCCAACTCATATATTGCCGCCCATCGCCGATGGCGCCGCCCAATCCCAGCCGAAAGGGCGTCAGCATCGGCGCCAGCGCGCCGCCCGCTGGAGTCAAAACGACGCCGAAGCGTAAATGAACCGTCCGCATCCCGGCGCTTCTCGCCGCAGCGGCGGCCTCCTCCCACTCGCCCACGACTTGCGCCAAAAAGCCCTCGCCCTGGGAACTGGTTTCATCGACGGCTTCCTCCCCGCAATCGCCGTAATAGCCGATGGCGGAAGCGCAAACGAGAACCTTGGGGGGATTTGGCAGCCGGGCGAGCGATTGGCAGAGAAACCGCGTTCCCTCTACGCGGCTGTCGCGGATGCGCCGCTTTTTCTCCGGCGTCCAACGCCCCGCGATATTTTCTCCCGCCAAATGAATTACGGCGTCAAAGCCTTCCAGGCGAGATAAGTCCAATTCCCCGGCGGCGGGATTCCAATGAATGCAGCGGTTATTTTCGGAAGAAGGCGCGCGAGTCAACATGAATACGTCATGACCCGCCGCCGTAAGAAAAGGAACCAACTGCGAACCGATCAAACCCGACGCGCCGGTAACGAGAATTTTCAAGGAACGGCGCAAATGCCGCGAATGAAATTCCAAATCCCCCGCCGCGACGGCGTGACGATAACCAAATAGGCGGCGCAATTTTTTTTGCGCCAATTGCTCGCCAACGATTTTTCCCAACGCACCGAAAGGGAGAGCGTATTCGATTCGATCTTCCAAAAAACAAGCGCTAGATCCATCCGGCTCGAAAAGATAAAGATGATCCCAATGAGCGAAGGGTCCATCAATTTGAACATCGCGGAAGCTACGGCCTTTTTCATAATCGCGGCGTTCCAAAATCCAACGGCGCCGAAAGGGACCGAAAGGGATATCCAACGTCATACGCGCTCCATCCCGAATGCCGCCGGAACGTTCCAACACTCGCACGCGCTCCCAAGGAGGACGCAAGCGCTCGAAGGCGCCCGGCCGCTCATGCCAAGCGAAGACATCCTCGGCGGAAATTTCGATGCGAGTGCGATAAATGAAAGTATTCATAGTAATAATCGTATATGATGGGGAATCGTATTTGTTTGTTTTACTCACTCATGTTACGCAACCTGGGAGCGCAGGCATCCTGCCTGCCTGTTGCAATCATCATCCTAGGGCGGCGAATGGGCTTTATATCTTTTGCGTTTTTAAATCGCGAAAGCAAGGAATAAAACAAATTCTATGAAGTTTCTCATCCCAGCCTTGAAAGGCAGGGCTACTTTAAATACCCCTTTAAAGGGGCAAACGACACTAGCCCGCCGTTTCAACGGCGGGTGAACGAATGGATTCATTTTGCGTGTTTTTCTTTTTCATTTCGCGTTTTCGTGATTCAATCGAGGAAGGTAATAGATTCCTCTAATTTTCTATTGCGGGTAACATGAGTTACCTCAACAGATATTTAAGAATCGAGGATGCGCCTCAAGATAAAGTTCGATTGCCTCCTTCATATTCGACAGCAGTTCTACCACCGTATCGCCCTGGCTTACGCAGCCGCGCAACTCCGCCGCTCTTCCAACATAGATTCCATCTTCATCCCGTTCGATAATCACTTGATATTTTATCCTCTCTCTTCCTTTTTGTTTCGCTATTCTTCGATGCGCACAGAATGCCCAGAAAAAAATCCCTGCCGGGCTATGAAACTTTTTCCCTTCCGATGCGTATTATAGATTAAAGAACATTGAGACGATCAATAGAAATTACTCATGAATGCGAAAGAGGTTGTAAGAAATGAATGCCTTATTAAGCGCGATATTGTCCGATCCCCAACCAGAATTGCAATGGATCGCCGCCAGCGCGCTCGGATTGTCGTGTATATTCATCCTGTACGCTTATCTTCACCGGCGCAATGAGAAGAACTTTCCTTCCAACAAGCCCCGGAATCCGGCGAAAGCCATGATAACGCCTTCCCATCTTCGCGAGGAAGAAAGGCAATTGCTAAAGTATTATTCTCAGCCGCGGCGCGTCAAACGCGAGGCCTATTATCAATATCTAAATCGCAACGCGAGGCTTTTTTAGCCGCATCCCGCAGGAAAATTTTCCGAAAAGGAAACAGCGTGAGAAGAGATCGATAACGAAATCAAGTCCGTTGCAACGCCGGCGGCGAAGAGGGAATTCATCTACGGATAAAGTTCCCAATCTTCGACGCCGGCGTTTTCTATTTTGCCCCATACGCGGATATCGTCGAAATTCCCCGTATCGTCGAACGAACCGAGGCCTAGGCGGCCCGCCGTGAAATGCGAATCCACGGCGCGCATAATGGGATTGGGAGCGTTGTCGAAAAAGACTTCGATAGTTCCCTTCCCCGCGTTGCGTTCGATGCGGACGTCGTGATATTTTCCGTCCACCCAAGCGGTTCCCGCCGTTCTTTCCAATGCGATGGAAACGCGCGGCTCGCCATTGACGATGAAAATGGAATTGGCGTAGTCGTCGGCGGCAGGGGCAATATGCGCATAGTAGAAATGCGATGCGTCGATCCAACCGAAAATGAAGCATAAATCGCGGTGTTCGTATTGGCGGCTAGTCTGTTTGGCTTTCACCGTCCAAACGAAATCGGAAACGGACAGGTCTTTGACGAGGGATATGTTATACGGAGAGCGCACCGGCGGTTCGTAAGTGCTTTGAACGAATTGAGAATAAACATGGTTGCCGTTTTCGTCCACAACCATCCAAGCGTTGGGATCGAGAGGCTGCCAGCGATCGGCGCCGCTTTCGAAATCTTCCGAAAATACAAGCGGCAGTTCCTGCAATTCCTTTGCGGAAACTTCCGATAAAAGAAAATCGGCGCTAAGCAGATAAAAGCATAGTATTGGTAACAATTTCCGCTTCTTTAGCATTTTTTCTGAATCGCTCATATTACGTATTTCCATTCCCTCGCCCTCTGGGAGAGAGTTAGGGTGAGGGGACTTTTTCAATAACGCTACTATTATATTCAAATGAAAAAAACTACTGGCCCCTAATCGCTGTTTTAAGATTATTTGACGGAATCGTCTTCCGGCAGATTCAATTGCTTATAGAGGCCGCGCCGGCCTTCTTTGTCTTGCTCCAAAATCAGGCGGGCGTATTGCGCAACATCCTTGGCGTGCTCGCGGGGAACGACGATCACGCCTTCGCCGTCCGCCGCAACAATGTCGCCAGGCATGACCAGAACGCCGCCGCAATTGATAGGCCGGTTGACGGATTCGATCTCGTTGCGGCCCGGACGGATGCCGCGCCCTATTTTACGGAAATAGAGAGGAATCTTTTCCGTAATAATCTCGTCCGTATCGCGGGCGCAGGCGTCGGTAACCACGCCCGCCATGCCTTTCGCCTTCCAGCCCATAATATTATTGGAGCCGATGGTGCCAATATCCTTATCGTCTACGTCGTCGATGACCAACACCGTTCCTTTGCGGATCAATTTCATAAACGGTTCGGACGAATATTTGCTGTAGAATTCGCCTTCCCAGCGATGAAATTCGTCCGGCGTTATTTTGGGAAGCGGCTTATTTGTAGGCACATAACGGGCGGTAACGGCGACGCCCACGATGCGATGGGTAAAATGTTCGGCGTCTTTCCATAAAGGAAGTATGTCTTGATCCATCAACCCAACATCGCGCAGCCCAGCCTGATCCATGCCGTCGATGATGTCGGAAACGCGCAGTCCGTCGAAATATTTCAATAACGCCAGGTCTTCTTCCAACGTATAAACTTTCGTGGGGATGAATCCAGCCCCAGCGCGCAGCTGTTCCGCTTCGTCCTGAGCCGGAACCAATCCCGGCGCGGCGGCGAATAACGCCAAAGATAAAACCCAAAATATAATATTGAGCAATTTTATCATTGCAGCCTCCTTCACATCACGAGTAACTCATGTTACGCAGCCAATGATCTTTAGCTTGCAACGTTTGTATTTCAACGCCAAGTAGACGAATCGTTCAAAAGAGCAGCAAGAATTTCATTTTTTTGCGTTATTGAATCGCGAAACCGCGAAAAGACTCGAATTCCACGAAATTTTCGAATCGCGGATATCGCGGATTCTTTTGGATTTCACGGGAAAAAGCAATTCACGGCATGATCCCTTGCGCCAAATTTTTCCCTTTTTTTCGTGTTTTTCTTTTTCATTTCGCGTATTCGTGATTCGAAACGGCGATTCTGATTGACTACTTCAACTTTTTAATCCCGCATAATATGAGTTAGTAAGAGAGAGGGGCGGTCAACGACCGCCCGCTTTCCATCCTATCGCTAATGGCGTAATGCTAAAGACGCCCTCATCCCCATTGTTTTTTGATAAAAGCCAAACTCTTCGCCGCCAATTCGTAACTGTCGGCGAAGAGAGGCCGCCAGATGCAAGTAGCCGCCGCCAGTTCGGGCAAAGCGCTGCCGAACGCTTCGACGGTAAGCCAACGGTCGTACTTCATCTCCTTCAAACATTTGAAGACTTCGCCGAATCGGATATGGCCTGCGCCAGGGATGCCGCGATGGTTTTCGGAAACGTGAACGTGGACGATGCGTTTGGCCGCCGCCTTCATCGCTTTGGGAATGCTCTCTTCCTCGATGTTGGCGTGGAACGTATCCCACATGATGTTGAAGTTGGGATGATTGACCTCGTCGGCGAATTGGCATGCGTCGGCGCTGGTATTGATAAAGAACGTTTCAAAGCGGTTGAGCGCTTCCAGCGCCAGCATCACGCCGGTTTTTTCCGCCGCCGCCGCCACTTTGCGCATAACGTCCAAACCCCATTTCCATTCGTCATCGGTGCGGGGACGGCCTACGATATATCCAACGGGCGCGGTGAAGGGACCGGCGATGGTTTCGGCGCCGAGAATTTGGGCGATCTCGATGGTCTTCTTCATGTGGTTCAAGGCGGCTTTGCGGATAGCGGCGTCTTCGCTGATGGGATTAGCTTCCTTCGGCACGCAGGAAGTGATGGTGCAGGCGAGTTGCAAGCGGTCAAGATGCGTTCGCAAACGCTTAGCCTGGGCGCGGTCGAAGGAAAAGATGGGAAACTCCACGCCGTCAAAACCGATTTCTTTTAATTTCTCCATTACGGCGATATGTTTGTCCGTGATGGTTCCATCCCATAGAAGCAGATTCAATCCGATTTTCATTTTGCTTTCCTCCTGAATTATTTTTAACAAACATCGTTCGCATTCTTTGGAAATCTCAAGGGCAAAAACAACCTTGCCCTTGCCACCCAGCCATTTAATGATTCCTATTCATCATTCATCTTTCCCTATCGTTATCCAGATTCTTCCCTAATTGTTCCGGCGTTACAGTGGAAGGGACGCCGTCGGGCGGGACTTCCACATGAGCCGTCCAATACAAAGCGTTGAGCACCAGCTTACGGAAATTATCGTCGCCCCAATTCTTATGATAATGCCCGCCTGTAAAGCCGAAACCGCGTCCGCCATCCGGTTGTTCGACGCACCAGGAAACGACTTCTTCACGCCCCGGATGCGCCTTAGCCGCTTCCGTGCCCCGGATGCTATCGGGAGGAACGGCTTTCAATAAAGGAACAACGCACTTCTTATCCGGACGGAAATGAATGTTGAAATACCATTCGTCCCGCAAGGCAAATGGCTTCACGCCGCGCGCCACCGGATGATCGGGAAGGCTCTTGAAATCCGCCGTCCATATTGGATTGGTGGAAACGCCGGTTTCGTAATATCCGCCGATCCAATTCAGCATTTCCGCTCCGCCCCGGTCGCTGGGAACTTCGACGGCGTAATGAATCACCGCTAGCCCTGCGCCTTTTTTCATGCGCTCGCCGATTTGCCGCAAGCCGTCGCCTCGAATCATAGGATGTCCGCCGCCGCCATCCATGAAGATCATAATGGAATCGGCGTTATCGAAAGCTGTAGGATCGGATGGCCAGCCGTCGTGATAATTGGCGTTGATGGTGGATGGCAGTTGATCTAGGCAGGATTTGAGAAGCAACACTCCGGCGTTATGTTCGTGTTCGCCATGTCCATGGCTTTGCTTACCCGCTACCAGGACAATCTTCTTCTTGTCCTGCAACGGCAGGCGCTTCAATCGAATGTCCTTGAATTGAACCGTCATGGGAGGGCCGACGTGGATTTGCAACGCGAGTTTTCCCGAACGCACGCTCTTGGCGTCATTGTCGATTACTTCCGACATGACGCGGCCATTGATCTTTTGGATCAAATGCGGGCCTTGTGCGATGACGTCATATTCGTTCCAATCGTCCTTCTTAACAGCGGCGAGCAATTCCGCCGGATCGCTAACTTGCTCCGGCTGCTTTTCGCCTTTTTCGTTGATGACCGTCTTTTGTCCGCGAGTGGCGAGGGGACCGCGGCCATGTTCGTCGTAGAGAGCGCCCATCCATCCGCCGCTCGATTCCATATCGGCCTGGTAGCCCGCCGCTTTCCATTTTTCCAATTCCCGGCTGCGTATTTGAATGCCGGAATTGCCGTTGATAAGCCGGAAGGAAAGATGCAATTCGAAATCGTCCAATTCTCCTTGACGCCAGAAAATGAACGTGTTTTCTTTGGCGGGATTGTCCGCCGTCGTGCGTCCCGTTATAGCGCCGTCCTCGACGGTCCAGAACTGAGGATCGCCGTCCCAACCGCTAAGGTCCTTGCCATTGAAAATGCTATTAAAGCCATAGTCCACGGCGCAAGCCGAAACGGCGCCGATAAAAAGCGGCAAAACGATAAATATCCCTATCCTTGCTTTGAGCATATTTCATCTCCTGAATCGTTATCGATATAGGATTCTTTGCAGAATTTACGGGAATCCAATGACGTAAGAATAACATAGAGGAAAGGAATCTGTTAAGTGAAAGACAATTAAAATAGGAGAGAAATCGTCCGACTTGGAGACTTGGAGACTTGGAGACAAGGCTGTATAGCAAAGGCATGGCGAAACCTGCCTTTGATCTTTTGCGAGTGTTCATTGCGTAGGGTATGCTCAAAGCAAAGCGTAATCCGCCAGAGACCACACGGTGATAAGAGATATGTAGGGTGGGCTAAAAGCGTAGCGTAGCCCACCAGAGACAACACTCTGATAAGAGAACCAGTCCCACAGTCCCCCAGTCCCGAAGTCTCAAAACGGCTGCCATAACCGCCGCAATTGCCGCGAGGCGAGAAACTTGAACGTATGCCAGGTATGTCTCGGCTGGGATAGCACCCGCTTGAGTTGGCGGAAATCCTTTAACGGACGCAGCAGTTTGTGCCGGTCCCATTCGTTGTAAGCCATGCGCAGCGCCCGCTCCAGGTCGGTCCCATCCAGCGCGTCCGTCCGTACGACGGATTGGTTGCAGCCGTCGTATTTCGACCAGTCTTTACTCAGCAGTTTGCCTTCCGCTTCCAGCATTTTGTAGAATGTAGAGCCGGGGAATGGGGTCATAATGGAAAATTGCACCGTTTCCGGATTCAGGCGCTTGGCGAAATCGATGGTTTTTCTTACCGTTTCCCAGGTTTCGCCCGGCAATCCGAAACTGAACGTCAAATGTTGATGAATGCCCAACTCCCGCGTATAGCGCACCATTTCTTCTACTTTTTGCAGATTGAGGTCCTTATCCGCCGCGTCCACCAACTCCTGCGAGCCGGATTCCACCCCGTATTTGATGCCCATCAACCCCGCGTCTTTCATTGCCTTCAAGGTTTCATGGTCGGATGTATCCGCCCGCGACATCGCCGCCCACGGCAATTTCAGATTGCGGCGTTTGATCTCTTCGCAAAGAGTCAGTATCCGCTTCTTGCCGATGTTGAACGTATCGTCGTCGAAGTAGAAAGAACGAAAACCGTACTGTTTGACCATCGCCTCGATCTCGTCCACTACATCGGCGGGATTGCGCGCGCGGTAGCGGTTGTTGCCGTACATGATCTGCGGCCAGGCGCAGAAGATGCAATGAAACGGGCAGCCCCGGCTCGACCACATTTGCAAACTGGGAGCGGGAATGCCGCCCGGACGGTCGCAATAGTTAAGCATTGGCAACTGGCGGCGCGACGGCCACGGCAGCGAGTCCAAATCGAGAATCACGCTTCCCCGCTCCGTTTCGCGCCCCTCGCCTGACTCCGCGCGATAAACCAGATTGGGAACCTGCTCCAGGCTCTCTCCCCGATCCAGCGCGTCGATGAGACGGGCGGCGGCCAGATCGTATTCCCCTTTCAAAACATAGTCCACCAGCGATTGCTCTTGCAGGAATTCGGGACGATACATATCCAAGTGGATTCCGCAAAATACGATGGCTGCGTCAGGGCATCGTTCCTTGATCTTGGCGGCCTGGCGCAAGTCGGTTTCGAATGAAGCCGTGGAGACTTCGATGATGACGGCATTGGGTTGAAATTCGGCGGCGCGGAGGACGTATTCGTCTTCCCGCATCCGTTCCGCCACTCCATCCACGATCAGGCATTCATGTCTGTTCTTTTCCAACAAGGCGGCGGCGTAAGCCAAGTAAAAGGGGAAAGGAAGGTAATCGGCGCCTTCCTCTTCGAAATGAGGCCAGCGCGAACCGGCGCGCACTCCATAATGACCTTTTTTCAACCAGGGACCGTTCCCCAAAAACACTTTGAAACTCATGTCGACGGTTCTTCCTTCCATTCTCGATCAGACGGCGAAGTTAGAAAACTGCGGCGGCCGCCGCCAAGGAGAGCACAACCGGGATGCTGGCGACGAGCAGCGCTTGCGGAAAAGAGAGATGCTGAGCCGTTTGAAACCCGCGCGCGCAGACAATTAAGGAAACCAACTCCGCCAACACGATTCCCACGATGGGAATCAGCCATAGACACTGAACCGTCATCGAATAGCAACGGATTTCCAAGGTCGTCTTGAAGCCTTGGCGCCCGCGAAACAAATTCACTAGCAGATGTTGAATCGCGGATGCCGCCAAGATGTAAGAGACCAGGGAATTCAGGGTCATCATAAGAATATCGATTTTCGATAAGGTTTGAAAGCGCTCGCTCAGTTTCGACATGCGTAAAGCGGCGGGATTGCTGTCCGTTTCGGGGGCGATTTCCAGCGTTTGCGCTTGGATTTGATTCAAGAGAGGAGGAAAAACAATTTTAATATAGAATAAATTCATCGGATACCAAAAGATGAGAATGCAGATGATTGCAAATAAAAGCGGCGCTCCCAGGTCCGCGCCGGGAGGCATGCGGGAAAAGAAGCGCGACGGCTCGAACAATACTTGCCGCGCCGTTCGCAGAAAAGCCGGCGCCAATCCCAATTCGCGCCGTTGCAGCCAGGGAATGCCGGGAAGAATTTGTTCTTCCGCCGCCTTCCTCTTCATTTTGGTTACGATTCCATCCCAACAAAGTTGGCAGTAAGGCTCTCCCTCCACCAGGATGGCGCAGGATCCGCACACCTGTTTTTGGCATTGAATGCACTGATGCTCCGCTTCCTTGATGGAATGAAAGTAACAGCGTTCCATAATCTCTTCTTCGCCCCGATTTTTTGGATGGATAGGACGCCGAACGCCTCAACTACAGCCGTAAATCAAATTTCGTTCTCTTCCTAATAATATAGTTGAAAATCGGTAAATCCAAAAGCGTCCTTGCACGCCATGTCTTTTTGGACGGGATTGCAGGCGGAGTAGCGGGGCGGCAGGGAAAGTCGTCATCCCAGCCTTTCAAGGCTATCAATTATACACATATTTATCGGAAAATAGCGGTTCGCAAAGATTTTATCTTTTTTTCTATTGTATAGCATATAAGATATATGCTATACTAATCTTATGTCAACCTTACCAGCCAGAAAAATCGAGTCATTGCGAAGAGAACGAAGCCGTCTGCTTGAGGAACTTTCCACGCTTTCTCACCTCTTGCGAGGCTCCTGCTTGGAACGGTTTTCCACTTGCTCTCGGCCAAACTGCTCTTGTCATACCGGTCTACAGCACGGTCCGCGAGCCTATTTGGTCGTCGCCCGAGACCAATCGCAACGTCAAGTCTATATCTCTCAAACTCAGGTTCGCGCCGTTCGCAAGGGCATCCAGCAATACCATCGACTCCTGGAGATCGTAGATCGGATCACTGCGATTAATATCCAACTCATGAAAGGAAGAGTGCTCGATGAACCTATCTTGTGAAGACGTCTTGGCGTTAGCGAAACGCCATACGGATTTGGGCCGCGAAAAGCGGAACGAATGTTTCTTGCGGCAGTTGGAATTGGCAATGGGCTTTCCCCGCGCCCCTCTGCCCCAAGCGCTGATCTTTACCCACAAGTATTGAGGAATTATGAATGCCTGAATCGAGATTGTCGGGAATAAAGAATAACCAAGTTGGTTGGTCAACCCGCCGTTAAAACGGCCATTACCTTTTGCCCCTTTCAAGGGGCATTTGATAATAGCCCAGCCTTTCAAGGCTGGGAGAAAAAAACGCATGTTAACTCCATAGAATCCGACTCGTCCGTGAAATCTTTGATTCGAAATTTTCGTGGTATTCGCGCCCTTTCGTGTTTTCGTGATTCGGAAACGTAATAGGAATGAAACATTCCTTCTACCCTTAAATAAGGGGGCGCCAAGGACAAGGTTGTTTCTGCCCTTGATTCTTTACTTAAGTACTATTCTTATTCTTCCGAGGTAAGTTACGGTTAATGCAGAGGCAATGTGGAAGGGTGGCGAATCGATATTTCTCCTCGAATCAGGATTTGCATACAAGAGGCGTTTTTCGGTTGATTTCCATGACTCTTCTCTGATATTCCGCCTCGCGGACGGCGCGCATTCTCTCTTTCTGGATCAGAGAGAATTCTTCGCGGCTGCCCGGCAGCATTAAGCCGTCGAGATTGCCTAATCTCCGATAGGGCTGCAATTGTTTTAACGCTTCATTGGATTCGCGGCTGATGCGGATGGAATTGTACAGCGTCGTCCTCAGTTCTTTTTCCGGGCAGAAGCGTACCACATCATGGCGGGCGCAGCCGTAGCTTCTCGCCAACGAATCCAAAGCGTAACGGGTCTCGCGGGGATGCGCATGTTGGCATTCCAGAACGATTTCATGGATCGATTTTTGGGGATTGCGGTATAAATTCATCCTTTTCCCCACTTGAAGAAAAGCGGGAAGCAAAAGATCCAGAGCGTCGATGGATGGAAATGGAACCAGAATTTCGGCGGCGCCGATCTCTCTTTTAAGAATAGTTATTTTATCGTATTGAATGGCGGGAGATTCCGGAGTCCCCTCGTAGGGCATAGACCCCAGCCAGAATTCATACCCCTTATGCGAATTGGAACGAATATGAAGAAAGAGTCCGATGGCGGTTCCCTGCGGATCGAATTTCAATCGGATCGGTCCAATCGATTTATTGACATAGAACAAAGGATTGGCGATAGGAGTATTTTTATTGACGTAGTCCAGTAACGGCGGTAAGTAATCGCGGAAGTTCGACATCAATTCCAAAAAATCCTCTTTCCAGGCGCCGCTCAACGCTGATCCGGAATCAAGCGGCTCGATGGAAAAGTCTTTTCCGTCCCGCGACTGTCCGTAAGGCGCCAGCAATAAACCGGTTGGATTTTTAGCGTTCGTCTTCCTTTGATGTTGAACCTGTTCGATCTTATCGGCGAGGAGAGACATGACGCTTTCATTCTCCCGATGATCGACGATGTAGATCGCATTCGCTAGAGAGATTAACGTCGATAGTACCGCCGCGACGGGATGGACGCGATTGAAATGCGCGCGCATCTGCTCCCATTCGGCGTTGTAGATGCGTTCGCAGCACTCTTTGGAAAAGCTGGGCAAGCCGTCTTCGAGATGGAATTTCTTCCGTTCGATGGAATACATAAGCCCGTTGGCGAAACTTTTTTCGATATAAAGCAGCGAAGCCATAGTATCCCCAGGCTGCAATTGAATTACCGTAGGACCGAAAATTGACGCCGGGATGCCGTGAATCTTATTGTTTTCATAAAAATAGCGAAACGCTCTTTTCAGGCCGGGAAAACGAAGCATGGTGAGCAATGCGTCCATTTTTGAGTTCGATTGCGCCGGATCGGCCAGGCTGGCGATGGATACGACATGGTTGAGATGCGAATCCACAACGGAAATCCCTTCTAGCGTTTTCAGAGGGATCATAGCGGCAGTATTTTCGTTTTCGGTATTGAGCATCATGATCGTTGGCTTCCTTCGTCTTCGATGCCATAAGCGAAATGCAAAGGGGATGCCAATTAGAGTCAAGCGTATTTATATTGATATATCTATATGATAATCAATGTGTTATGCTGTAGGATTCGACAACGGAATGGAATAAAAAAGGGGAGAAAATTTATCAATTCAATAAAACAACATTATTTTATCATATTGATAAATTCAAGAATCCGATTCTTTCTTGAATGGTATTTCTAAATCCAATCTTTTCCCGTTGTTCTGGGACCGCCCTTTCCATCGCGATACCAGCGGGGAAGATACGAACCGCCCGCCCTGATAATATCTCCATAACTGGTTAGGCCATTCGTCGGATTGTAAAACTCGAAATTGGGAGGATGCGAAGGATAGATTTCCGTGGACCGGAAACTATCGACCCCATCGGGGCCGACGCTTTCGATGTTGAACATGTCGTACTTTCCGCCCCGCAAGCGGGTGGTCATGAACTCGTAGACTTTATCGTAAACGTTCTCGCGGGGTTTACTGACGTATTTTATGCCGAATGGATCGCTGAGGATGCCGTGAATATAGGGAATGGGAGTGGTCAAGTAAATAAAACCGAGGGAATGGTTGGCGCTATGCGCCGGTTTAGGCGGATAGGAGCCGTGATCGGCGAAGTAACTATCCAAAGCGGACGCGATAATATATTCCTCGCTCTCCACCCTAGCCATTTTCGCCCGAATCTGGGCGTTCAGAAAATTGGGAACCGCAATAGCGGCCAGGATGCCGATAATGGCGACAACGATCAGCAATTCGATAAGAGTAAAAGCGGTTAAGGCTCTTGTCATGGCCCATTTCCATCCGAGAAAAACGACGTTAAATCCACTGTTCTTTGTTTTACCATACTTATTCCTAATTCGTCCATCTTTTTTTCGATAATCTTTCGTCAAGAATGTTCCAAGGCGTTTTACCATAGATATTTTTCCCATTATAAGGAAAATAAGCGGAAGACTGGATAAAGATCGATAGAAAGGAAGCGAATCATGAAAACAAGGTGGTTAATAGGTTTGGCGGGCTTTATCGCCGCTTGGTTTTTCGTCAACGGATATTCTTCCTGCGCCGCCGAGAAGGAATTGCGGATCATCGCCTTCGGAGCGCATCCCGACGACTGCGAGATACGGGTGGGCGCCTGCGCCGCCAAATGGGCGAAATTAGGGCATAAGGTTAAATTCGTTTCCGCCACCAACGGCGACATCGGCCATTCCGTCATGGCGGGCGGCCCTCTCGCCCTGCGCCGCACGCGGGAAGTGGAAGAGGCCGCCAAGATTCTCGGCATCGAAACTCAAGTGCTGGATATCCACGACGGCGAGATCATGCCGACGCTGGAGAACCGCAAGATGTTCATCCGCCTGATCCGCGAATGGAACGCGGACATCGTCATCACCAACCGGCCTAACGATTACCACCCAGACCACCGTTATACCTCTATCCTAGTGCAGGATGCCGCTTTTATGGTAACGGTTCCCTTTATTTGTCCCGATTCGCCGCCCATGAAGAAAAATCCGGTTTTTCTTTATTGGCCGGACCGGTTCCAGAAGCCGTATCCCTTTACGCCGGATATCGCGGTGGGCATAGACGATGTAGTCGAACAAGCTTTCCATGCTTTAGAGCGTTTGAGATCGCAATTCCAAGAACAAGGCGCGGGCGGAAATGGCGATCCCGCTTCCTTCTTCCAGGGAGACGAGAAAGCCAGCCTTGAATTTACGAAGAACCGCTTCGATGGGCGGTTGCGGGCGCAGGATTCCTGGCGGCCATTGCTGGAGAAATTTTACGGCAAGAAAGAAGCCGCCAAGATCAAGTACGCCCAAGCATTCGAACTCTGCGAATACGGACGCAGCCCCAGCAAAGAGGAATGGATGCAGCTGTTTCCCTTCTTCCCCAAAGAATGATGAGTCATAAACTCTATTTCCACCTTTTCCTATTCTTCAAGGTATAGATTTTCCATTCATGAGAAAGGAAAATATTGGCGATTTTCATTAGCAATAAAAAGAAAGGACATGAATAATGAGAAAAGGTTTGCTGATAAGTTTGGCCGGTTTCATCGCTGCGATCTTCATGGCCAATGGATTCGACGCTAACGCCGCCGAGAAAGAACTGCGGATCATCGCTTTTGGGGCGCATCCCGACGACTGCGAGATCGAAGTCGGTCCCTGCGCCTACAAATGGGCGCAGTTGGGGCATAAGGTCAAATTCGTTTCTGTGACCAACGGCGACATAGGACATTCCGTCATCGCCGGAGGTCCGCTCGCCTTGCGCCGTACGCTGGAAGCGAATGAAGCCGCCAAGATTCTAGGCATCGAAACGCAGGTTTTGGATATTCACGATGGAGAACTAATGCCGACGCTGGAGAACCGCAAGACGATCATCCGCTTGATCCGGGAATGGAACGCGGACATCGTCATCACCAACCGGCCCAACGATTATCACCCCGACCACCGGTATACGTCGATTCTGGTGCAAGACGCGGCGTATATGGTAACGGTTCCCTTCATTTGTCCCGATGTTCAGCCTTTGAAGAAGAATCCCGTGTTTCTCTATTGGCCGGATGGATTCCAGAAGCCGTATCCCTTTTCTCCCGATATCGCCGTAGGCGTCGACGATGCGATGGAACCGATGTTTAAGGCCTTGGATTGCTTGAAATCGCAATTCCACGAAGAAGGCGCAGGCGGAAACGGCGATCCCGCTTCCTTTTTCAAAGGAGACGAAAAGGCCAGCCTCGAATTTACAAAGAAATATTTCGACAGTTGGTTCCACGCGAAACCGGAATGGAAGCCGATGCTGGAAGAATTTCACGGCAAAGAGGCCGCCGCCAAGATCCGCTACGCCAAAGCTTACGAACTATGTGAATACGGAAGGATTCCTAACAAAGAGGAATTAAAACAGCTATTTCCCTTCTTTTCGAAATAAGGGCATTCCTAAGAGAATACAAAACGGGGCGGATCAATCTGAGTTATCCGCCCCTCTTTTCTTTTACTAGAGCAATTCGGATATGAGTAAGAAGAATTAAGATCATTCAGCTAGGCGGGGCTTGCTTAGCTCGACCTACCCTGCATGTCTACTGTTTTAGGACTATTCCGCCTTTTCCACGGCGGCGGGTTTGGGTTGGACGGCGGGGACTTCGTTTTTGACTTTGGCCAGAACTTTGAGATTATAAAATTCCGTATATCCGCACAATTCACAAGTGACGGTCAGATAACGGTTGTTGTTGAATTGCAGACGCAATTTTTTCGGCAAGCTGCTCAACGACAATTCTTCCGCATAGAAGACGCGGCCCCGGCATTTGGGGCAAGTATAATTGGAAAAATGCTGGGTATAATTCTTCATCGTTCTTTAGAACCAGCCAGGCGAAGCATCGTCAAAATCGATACGCTTATGGTTATTATTTAGCACGCTGCGCTGTTTGTTGCAAGCAGTGAATTCATATCCCCGCTTTAGAAGGGAAACAACCGTTCCCAATCCTGCTCGGAGGGACGAGAGCCGTATTCGCACAATTCGAACGGTTCGGCCCAGCGAATGGCGGCAGCTTTCGCATTTCCATAACGCTC
Source organism: Candidatus Omnitrophota bacterium (assembly GCA_040755155.1). Classification (NCBI taxonomy): domain Bacteria; kingdom Pseudomonadati; phylum Candidatus Omnitrophota; species Candidatus Omnitrophota bacterium. The sequence goes on from JBFMBP010000127.1 coordinate 69,751, forward strand.
GGCGAGCCAGCCGCGGGCGCAGTCCGTCATGGCGCAAAGCCATTCGCCCCAAGATTCTTCCAGCCATTTTCTACGCTCCGAATCGGAAGCGGGAACGGAGTCAAGAGAATTTTCTACATAAGGCAGCCATTCGTAAAACTGCGATTCATGGCAGTGCATCATATCGAGTTTTTTCGCCATAACGCCGTCTACATCCACGGCGGCGTCCACTTGAAAGGGATAAGGCTTGCGGTAGGCGTCCCAGACGTAAAAGAAAAAGGGATTTTTTCGCAGGGCGGGAACATCGGGACAGACGTTGGGAACCACAACCATATACGCCGAATCTTGAATCAAGATGCCCACGGCGCGATGATCGGGATGATAATCGTTGGGGCGATGGCAGAAGACGATGTCGGCGCGCCATTGGCGGATCAGGCGGATCACTTGATAACGCGCCTCTAATGTCGGCTGCAGCTGGCCGTCGTGAAAATCAAGCACGCGGTATTGTATGCCCAAAACCGAAGCCGCCCGTTGGGCTTCCGCCGCGCGCCGCCGGGCCAGCGTTTCCCCGCCATCGTTTTGATGTCCAGCGTCGCCGTTCGTCAGAGAGACGAAGAGAACTTCATCGCCCCGGGCAGCGTATTTGGCCGCCGTTCCTCCGGCGAATATCTCGCAATCGTCCGGATGCGCCCCAAACGCGATTATCCGCAAAGGCGCGCGATTCTCTTGGTCGTTCATGGCCGTTTCCCGCTTTCCCAATTACGCCCAACAAGATTTAACCCCGCCCGGATTCGAAACAATATCGGGCGGGGTTATGCCGGCTTTCATTCATTTCCCATTAATTTTCTGCAAACTTGCCCACAATCTTAACGCAGCCGACGGGGCGGCAAGATTTCAAGGCATTTTTCAAGCCGTCGGGGATGTAGTCCTCGTAAATCTCCGTAGCTGCTTTATCGCCGATATTAAGCCCTTTTTCTATGGCGCCTTCTTTTTCGTACTTCTTAATAAGCGCTTCGCCGAAGAAGAATTTATTCTTTATCGCTTTCCCATCCAAAATATAGAGAAACGGCTCGTCGACATTTTGCGCGCACAATACGATAACGACGCGGCGCAGTCCATCGGTTTCCTGCGTATAATAAAAGCGCTCGATGGCGAATTCGCTATCGTCCGAGGCTGCTTTACCCTTCACTAATCCATCTGGATCGACGGTGACGGAAATGGTGAATTTGACGTATTCCACTTCATCCTCGAGCATCGCCCACGCTTCGCCATCGCCTTTCCAGGTAAAAGGAAGTTGGATTTCCTGAGCGTAAGCGAACAATCCCGCGCTCATGAGAATCGCCCCCGCAATGACCATAGCCCCGATAGCTGCCAACCTCATTTTGCGATTCATTATCATCTTTTTTTCCCTCCGTTTTTTTTGTTATAAAAATTCCAAAATATTGTTTATCGGATTCTCCTGCGCATCAATCCCCATCGGCGATTAATTTTTCATGAGTTCTTCGAATAATTTCGGATATCGGTTGCGTTCCAAGGGAATCAAGCGAAAAGAGGCGCTGCGCTGCGTCTCATCGAGACGGCTGGACGATAGAAGATGCCGTGAGGGATGGAATCGATCGCCCAAGCCCGCCGCGGCGGAATTGACGCTCACCAGCGTTCCCTCAGCGCCAGGTTCGAAAGCGAGGCTGCCGTCCAGCATCATAATGCCCAAGCCATTGCCCTTTTCATCCACAAAAGCGGCGAGATTGACGCGCAAACGGTTGCCAGGCGCAAAATCTTTAAGTGGAGAGAGACCGAATATTCCTCGATGCGACGAGAGGCTGCCGCCGGGATAAGAGGGATAGGGGCCGTCTCCCAGCCAGAGGATGCGGTCGAGGCGGGCGGGGATCAAAAACGATAGTCCCACTTCAAGAAAATTACGTACGGCGGGACCGGGATCAAGACGATATCGTACATCGCAAAAGCCGAACGGCGATGCCAGAACATCCAATTGCATAACGACCGCCCGGCTGGGATCGTCCGCTGGGATGGAAGCGTAAACCGATTGAATCTCCACCTCATCGCCTTTGGGATTGACGACTCGGCCCTGCGTTTTCAAGTCCTTCAACAAAAACGGCTCCGGCAGCGTCAAACGGCCTTCCTGTTGATGCAACCGATCCACCAGCGAAGGTTGGCGGCCAAGGCGGATATAGGGCCCGCCGGTAACGAGGCGATAATTGCCTTGCCGAAGCAGTAGAAACCAGGAAGGAGATGCGGCGGGAAGGCGGAAAAGAAAGGTTTCGGCTTCGATGCGGATTTCATCGACGGCGGCGTCCACTTTCCATTTTTTGTTCCATATCATGTCGCGCAGCCGCATGAGGAAAGATTTTTCCCAATCGGCCGGTTTGAGCCAGGCGGAGGATTCGTCGATGAGACGGCCATCCGGGGCGCTGAATTGCATAACTAAGTTATATTCATGATCTACTACATCGCCGGGGATATTCAAAACCAGAGCCATCGCCATTTTCTGGCGCGGGGGAAGTTGCAGTTGAATGGCTCCGCTATCGGCCTGCTCTCGATTGCGCCATAAAGTCCAGCGGCAGGATGCTTCTTGAAGATTGGAGAATTCATAAAAATTATGCAGCGTAAGCTCCACCGTTCGCTTTCCCGGCTTAATGGGAATAATATCTTCTTCAATTTGAATAGGGGAATACGCCTTGCGTATCAGGAAATAATTGGCCGGAAGGATTTTATCGGCGAAAGCGGCGGCGGCATTCTTGTCTTCGAATGGATCGATAAATGCGCCCGTCAGCTGGGGATTGCGCCGAATTTCAGGCCACAGTTCTTCCAATCCTTCCATCGCGTTATCCAAAGCGGCGGGATAACCAATAACAATGGCCGGTTGGGACAGGCGCGATAATCTTTTCAGATCGTCCAACGACTCGCAAGCAGGCGCCCATAAATCCGCTTGCTCTAAATACGATTCCGCCGACGGCCCCGAAATGATAAGCGAACGGCTTGCATCCCATTCCTTGAGAGATTTTACGACTCCCGAAATGGCGTCAGGTTCTAATTCGCCGCAGGGCAGATTCCAGGCGATCAAGGCGGGATCGAGGGAATAAGCCTGGATCGTCTCCTTGATTCCCGAAGCTGGATGGATGGTCCCCGCAGCGCTCGCCGGAAGCGAATCGGCGCCGAAAGGAATATTGCAGACGACATAAAAACCGTATTGGCCGCAAAGTTCCATCAGGCGCGGATGGGGCGGATGGGGAAAGAATATGGCATTGATATTGGCGCCGCGCAGAAATTCCAGGTTGCGGCGCCAAAGGTCTTCGCTGGGCGTCTGAGTTTCGATATCGCGATATACGGCGCCGCGCAGTTTGATGGGAACGCCGTTCAAACGCAATTCGCCGCCAACGGTTTCGACGCGGCGCGGAGCGACGAGACGCTCGACGCGGTTAAGCGTCTCTCCCCGGCGGCGCAGCTCGACGGCGAGCCGGTAAAGGGAAGGATGTTCCGCATTCCAGAGGATGGGGTGGTATATCGGCAATTGCAATCGGCCCCAAGCGGCGTTCCCCTCTCTCTCAAACCAGGCTATCTGGCTATGGGCTGCTTCTTTCCCTTGGGGATCGATTAGGGAGACGTCCAACGCAATGCACTCCCAATCGGCGTCATCCTTCAATGAAAGAATGCGGACCGTTAACCCGATGGAGGCGGATTCTTCGCCCTTGTTATCCTTAGCAAAACGCCATTCGCCGCTCAAAAAGAGCGAAAAGGGCGACTGAGAATTATCCGGCTGCGCCGCTTCGCCGCCGAACGCGATATGGAATAATAGAAAAAAGAAGCAAGCCCATCGTTTCATAGAAATCGCCGATTCCAATGAAAAAAAAAGAACATCATCCAATGAAGATTTCATCATAACAAACCGAGTCGAATAATGAAGTTAGGCTGCATCGCTGCGCCATAATTCTCTTCCTATATAAGGAAACGGCGCTAGACTATTAACGTTTAACGCAAGAATTTGCGCGATGAATCGATGGCGTGCCGTAAATCATATATAATCAATAGGTTATAACAGTATAGACCGAGAAAAAACGCACGTGTTTATATTCAGAGATATCCTCTTTTAATGACATTAAGACGGACGATTAGATCATGGCGGCCGGAAAAATAATTCGTATTCTTTTAGGGATAATAATTTTTATCATTGTTTTTAGCCTTTGGTTTATTGTTAGCTCTATGAGGATTTCTGTATACCATTATGAAAGTTCCGACCGTGGAATGGAGGAGATCGAAGTTCCTGGGAAAGGACGAAGCCTTGAGATGGTGGAAGCATATTTCGAAGAATATAAAAAATGGAAAGGCGATCCAACCATTACGCTTTGCCGCACGAGTAAGAGGATATGGTACGCTCCAGCTTTTTGGTGGGATAACTTCACAAACAAGAGATGGAAACTTCCGTATATAGAGCCATCGCCAAAACCTAACACGGGCTATTACGTTGAAATGCTCCGCGCCGCAAACCAAGACGAAACGTCCAGCCAGCATGACGCGCCAGTGGCTGTGGATCAACCGCGACAATGATCTTAATAATAAGGGAACATTCGAACATGCGCGAAGAAAATGCGTTGCGCCCTATTTGCGAATCGGATAAATTAAGCATGGGTAGAATGAGTGATCAGCGACAATTAAAATTCCCTCCTGACGACAATTAAAATTCCCGGTTTGAAGAGACGAGATAAAGTGATCCCAATCTCGAAGAAGGAGGTTGGAATGGTCACGGATGAACAGGTGAGGTTAC
>JBFMBP010000128.1 GCA_040755155.1 Candidatus Omnitrophota bacterium
CGGAGGCATTTACAAAAGCGAATAGCCGTTTTTACGCTTTATTCTCTCCTAATGGCAACGTAACCGTAAACTGCGTTCCTTTTCCCGCTTCGCTTTCGACCGCGATCGTCCCGCCATGCTGTTCGATGATGCCCTGAACGATGGACAAACCCAATCCGGTTCCCGAACCGACAGGCTTGGTCGTGAAGAAAGGATCGAAAATCTTAGTCTTGATTTCCTCCGGCATTCCTATCCCATCGTCGCGAATTTGAATTATCGCGTTTTTATCTTGCCTGGATGTTTGAATCCAAATATGGCCTTCATTCTCAATGGCTTCGATGGCATTAACAAAGATATTCATGAATACTTGATTGATTTTTCCCGGAGAACAGGAAATTTGGGGAATATCCCCGTATTCTTTATGGAGAACGATACGGTTTTTGTATTTGTTGAAGAGCAGGTTCAGCGTGGAATCGATAGCTTCATGGATGTCGTATTGGGAATAGTAATCTTCATCCATGCGCGAATATTGACGAAGGTCGGCGACGATTTTGGAGATGCGATCGGAACCGTCTTCAAAGGAACTCATGAGTTTTTTAGCGTCTTGCGAGGCGAATTCCAGGTCTTCTTCCTCATAGATATCTTCGAATCGTTCTTTCATTTCCGATGGCAGTTGTTCCTTATTTTCCGTCATGTAATCGACTGCTTTCTTGAAGCCCAACAGGTAGTCTTTCAGCGGTTGTATGTTGCTTTTGATAAAGTTGACGGGATTGTTGATTTCATGGGCGATTCCGGCGATCAGCTGGCCCAGCGAAGACATTTTCTCCGATCGGATGAGTTGGTTTTGCGCGGCTTTCAATTCGGCCGTGCGCCGTTCGACGCGGTCTTCGAGTTCGGCGGTCAACCGTTCGAGACTGCGATTGCTAACGGCGAAGCGATAGGCGATGAGCATAAAGATCACGATGGAAAACAAAATGCAGGCGCCGTCCAGCAAAAACGAATAGGCTAACGGTCCTGCATACCCAAAATATCCGCCCGCCAGCCAAAGATAGACGCCGACATAAAACATGCTGCCCAATCCGAAGAGCAACATGCCATGAATGCGTTTCCAGACGCCGACCAGAAACAAGCGGACGATTTCGAAAGAAATAATCGTACCGGCAATCAAAAGGAAGTCGTTAGTTGTTTCCAGATAAGTATAGTTTTCCTTTGTTTCGAGAAAACCGGATTTATAAAACCAAAAGGAAAAACCCAGCGCGGCAAGAATCAGGATCAGCAAAACAACCGTCCATAAAAACTGGCGAAATTTTACGTTGTATATTAAGTAATACAGGTTAAAAACAATGGCCAACAGACTGCACCCGGTTATGCCTATAAATAAGAAATGCAATGAAAAAAAGTTATCCGACAATGCTTGAGAAGGAATATTCCAGACAATTTCGCTGATTGTCATAAATAGAAATAAAAAAGCAAAATAGAAGTTTTCCTTCAGTTTCGAATAAAATAAAAACAAAACAAAAGCAAAAAGCGCCAATGTAAAAAACATAATGGCGATAATGAGCGCCATTAACATCTTGAATTCCCTCCTAGCGAACGTATCGGCGATCTGGAAAAAGCGGGGAGCCCAATCCAAGGAATCGAATTTTAGACGAGAAACCGCGGCTTTGATTGGCTTCGGATCGTCCGAACCGCTGGCAAGCGCAATGCCATACGCCAGCGGTTGTTCGAATGTAAGCGATAACGCATGTATGGGAGTCCATACGATTCCATCATTGGAAACTTCCGCCAAGCAAAGACCATGTTCCCTTAAGCAACTGACGCGAAGAGCAGAATTATTATTGTAATAATACGACAACGACAGTTCCGACCCTGCCAAAACATGAAAGCCGGAGGCGTCCCGCCACAGTAGCGAAACATTCAACATATTAAATTTGTTGTCGCTCCCAAATGACGCAAAATAAAATTTTGCGTTGGGCCGGTCGCCGGCTTCGCGGATCATTAATCCGATCTGCCGCTGATCCTGGTCGGAATCTCGGTTCATATCGATTATCCCGGCGCTTAGGCTCCATGCGCCGCTTTTTTCGGAATAGATAAAGAAGCCTTCATTCGAATCGTCTTTGAAGCCGTCGCCGCTTCCTTCGATTACATAAAAAAGCCGATTGATGCCGCGAGCGGGTTTCTCCTCTCTTGGAAACATGGATTCATAGGGGAGGTATTCCTGCAGGTTGGTGAATGCCATATCCCCTTGAAATGTATGTATATCTTCGATATCCAACACGTTAACAGTTCCCGGCGTTTTGTAATCTCCGATACGGGGCGGGGATTGCGGCGTTCCCCAATCGGCGACATTTTCGAAAACGCCAAATTGGGGGTACAGAAACTGCTCCCCGCCAATATTGACGCCAGCGACATTTCCATCGAAAAGAAAAACTCCCTTCGCGGAATTGTCCAACAAGGCGATTTGATAGGAGAGTTGCATTGGATTTTGTATATTATCTAATTTCCAGACAATGCGATGATCTTCAATGGTTCCCCCCAGATTGATATTGGTAACTTCGAATCCGGGCGTAATATTTTCTACTGCGATGGCGTCAACGTTATTGGTTCTTCCAGGATCGACATCGATCGTCACGGTTATCGGTTCTTGATCTTGATAGATGCTCTTGGAAAGCGATCGTATGGATGTAAAGGGAATGGATTCGAGTCTGATGGTGTCGATTTGTGCGCTGGCTAACAATTCATTATCTAACGTATTGGTAATGGCGATTCCGTAAGCAACAGGATCTTGCATAGGAATGACCATCGAACAACCTTCCGTCCAGGTTGAGCCATCATAAGACCATTCGGAAATCAATCGATTCGATGCGGAAATTCGCGAAACGCGATAAAAAATGAAGCGATTGACAGCGTCCCCCCTCAAAAAAGCGTTGTGTTCTATGTTTTTTGTTATACCGTAATCTACGGTTCGCCAACTCGTTGCCGAAGTGGTTCCTAAAGGACCTTCCAAGCCTGCGCGCAAGTAAATGCCGAATTGAGACGAATACGAATTTTTCGCCTGATTGCGGATCATCAGATGGACGCTAGGATTGTTGCCGCCCGTACGTTCGCCGCCGCGGTCGAGCCATTTGACGCGGGCGGTCAGTTTCCATGATCCATAGCGCTCGGCATAGAGGAAGAAGCCTTCGTCGGAGTTGTCCCAGATATCGTCGCCGTTGCCGAAGATCCGGTAAACTGCATCGGCGGTTGCGTTCCGGATTTCGACGCGTCCCGGCGTTTTAAAGCGCCCTCGTTGAAGAGGAGACTCTTTAGTTCCCCAATCGGCGGTGGCGTCGAAAATGCCGAGATTGGAAGCGCTTTCTTGAGAGCGGCATGGATTTGACGATAAGAAAAACAGAAAGGCGAGATAGGCGAAAAAATGAAATAAAAATCGCATGAGCATGATCGTTCCCTTCAAAGAACGAATCTTTCCTACTCTCGCCGATTATCTCAGAAATCCCCAGAATGTCTACTTGCGTACGCGCCTGTCGGGAATTGATCCTTCCAGTTGAAATAACGGTTGGAAATTGATCCGCCCTTAGCCCATGATTTGGAAGTCATGATAATGACGTCCGGAGGCAGGGACGCCGATGTTTGGGGAACACTAGCGGCCATCGAGGATTATGGCCTATAGTAAACGCGAAGAATATTTGGAAAAGGAAGGATGCAAAGATCATGAAACCAAAGACAATCACGCGAAGGCGATTTGTCCGGACGGGTCTTTCCCTTAGCGCAGCGGCGCCTACGGTTTTATCCCTGCAATTATCGCATGGGGCGGAGATGGAAAAACCGGCGCTTTTGGGAGGGCAAAAAGCGGTGCAGGACAAAATTCCCGGCTGGCCGATGATCGAGAAGTCGGATGAAGATAAATTTCTCGAGACGCTGCGCAGTTTAGGATGGTGCCGGTTGGGCAATCACGTCGTTACGGATTTCGAAAAAGCCTGGTCGGAGAATTTAGGCGTCAAGCACGCCATCGCCACCGTGAACGGCACAAGTTCGCTATATGCGGCCTTGTTTGCGCTGGACATCGGCCCCGGCGACGAAGTGATCGTTCCCGCGTATACCTTCGTCGCTTCGGTCAATGCGATTTTGCAGCAATTCGCCTTGCCGGTGTTCGCCGATACGGACCGGCAGACGTTTCAAATCGACGCTTCTACGCTGGAAGATCGAATTACGGAACATACGCGCTGCATTA
>JBFMBP010000129.1 GCA_040755155.1 Candidatus Omnitrophota bacterium
AAGGCTCTCGGCGATTGCAACAATCCCGCCGTTGAAACGGCGGGCTATTATCGTTTGCCCCTTTAAAGGGGCACTTTAAAATAGCGCAGTCTTTCAAGGCTGGGATGACGACGGGGTGACGGGGCGAAAGGCAAGACGAAGTTTGCCTTTGATCGATCCCTCAAGGGTAGGCTGAGGCCTTGCCCTTGCCACCCAGCCGATGGGTCAAAAAATATGACCCATCCTACAATTTTTTCATCATTCATCACTCTTAAAATAATACTTTTGTAAGTCTTTTAAAATGAGTTCAAAACGAATCATTAATCTTTGCGATATAAAGCCAAGTGCGGGCGAGACGCCCGCTCTCCCAGGATGAGTCTCATCCTACTTTTCTTCCCGCTATCATCAATAACATTTCCTCGGAAAGGAAGATTATCATTCAAAATTCATAATTCATAATTGCTTTACAATATTACGTTGCGCCAGCGGCGCAGGGTTTTCGTTGCTTCCCGCTGCGCTTCTTCAACTAGCGAGCGTTCTTTCGGCCCCATATACTCCATATCTTCTTTGAGCAATTTGACGGCGTGATCGGAAAGGTTGCGGAAGACCTTTTCCCGAATCGCCGCGTCTGCGCCTTTTAAGGCTAGCGCCAAAGTAGTGCGATGGATTTCCGACAAGGCTTTCTTAAGTACGGCGTCGTCGAGAGTGACGAGGTCTTCGAAGCAGAAATATTTGGCGCTCAATTCTTCCGCCAATTGGGGATTCTGCGCTTTCAAGGTTTTGAGCAGATGCTGTTCCGTTTGGCGGTCTACCTGGTTCAACATATTGACCAGCGCGTCGACGCCGCCGGGCGCCGTTCCCTTTTGATGAATGGCTTTCAACATTTCCTTCATTCGTTGTTGAACGTCCGCCATGAGATTTATCGCTCCCATCCCGCGAAATAGGTTCGGCGTTATTATCTCATGTTACGCAGATAATAGACTCATGCCTTTGGATTAAGTATTTTTTGAAAAGTAGATGAACCTTTCAAGCAAAGCGCAGAGGCTGCATTTTTATTCCGTTTTTGAATCACGAAATCACGAAAAGGCTCGAAATTCACGAAATATTCGAATCACGGATAGCGCGGATTCTTTAGGATTCCACGGAAAAATCGTTCTCATAACGCGATTCCAGGCTCCAACCTTTTTTCTTTTCTTTTTTTCGTGTTTTTCTTTTTCATTTCGTGCTTTCGTGATTCAACGCGATATGCAAAATAAGTCTATCATGTTTTTTATCCTGCGTAACATGAGTTACTATGTTAGAAGAAAAAGGTAAAATTGCGAAAGGGTAAAATTCTTGCGATCTCGATTTTTTTAGAAAGGAACGAATTGATGCTTGAGGAACGAATAAAACGCCTGGCCCATACCATCATCCATTACTCCACCAAAACGCATGCGGGGGATATGGTTCTCATCCACACTAAGGGTTTCGAGACGTTCGACCTGGCGGAAGCGGTTCTCAGAGAGGCTATTGCGACGGGGGGAATTCCCTATCTTCATATCGAAGACGAAAGAGCGACGCGGCGGCTGCTGCTGGAAGGCGGCGAGGAAACTTTTAAAAAATTGGGCGAGTTTCTTTTAGAGCAAATGAAACGGGCCAACGTCTATGTCGGCATTCGCGGCGGCAGCAACGTCTTCGAACTCGCCGACGTTCCCAAAGAAAAACTGAGTTTATACGAAAAATACATCACGGGACCGGTTCACATCGAGCAGCGCGTCAAGCATACTCGCTGGTGCGTCATGCGCTATCCCAACGCCGCCATGAGCCAACTGGCGCAGACGTCGTCCGAAGCGTTTCAGCGCTTTTATTACGACGTATGCTGTTTGGATTACGCCAAAATGAACCAATCCGTAGAGCCATTAGTGGATTTGATGAATCGGACGGATCGCGTTCGCCTGATCGCGCCGTATACGGATTTGCAATTCTCCATTAAGGATATCCCCGTTAGAGAATGCGCCGGAACTCATAACATCCCCGACGGCGAATGCTTTACCGCTCCCGTCCGCGATTCGATCGAGGGAAACATACGCTTCAATGTTCCCTCGCTGCATGAAGGAACCTTATACGAAAATATCCAACTCGCTTTTAAAAACGGACGCGCTGTTGAGATGGACGCGGGACGCCATACGGAGCGTCTGCGGCAAACGCTGGAAGGCGACGATGGCGCTTCCTACGCCGGAGAATTTTCCCTGGGGTTCAATCCCTACATCCTGCAACCGATGAAGGACACCCTGTTCGACGAAAAGATCGCCGGTTCGCTGCACATTGCGATGGGAGCGTGCTACGACGACGCTTCTAACGGCAACCGCTCCGCCTTGCATTGGGACCTCGTCCAGATCCAACGCCAGGATTACGGCGGCGGGGAAATCTATTTCGACGACGTTTTGATCCGCAAGGACGGGCTGTTCGTTTTGCCGGAGTTGATGGGACTCAATCCGGATAATTTGAAATGAGGAATGTCGGGTGGCAAGGGCAAAGTCTTTATTGCCCTTGATTATTCGCCTTGATTTATAGTGATAACTGTAAGGTGGGCTAAAAACGAAGCGTAGCTCACCATGATTCTTTTATTTGGAATTGGAACGATGGCGAAGGGTAGCGTTCTTTTATTGATGAGCGGCGGCGTGGACAGCAGCGTCGCCGGAGCGTTGCTGCAACAGGAAGGGTATGACCTCGTCGGCGTTACAATGAAACTGTTAGAGGGCGAGCCATCAATGGACGCATCGGGAGGATGCTGTTCTTACGGCGGCGCCCGCGACGCCAAACGCGTCGCCGCTTCTTTAGGGATTCCACACTACACCGTCAATACGGCCCGCGAATTTCATGAGCGCGTCATTGCTCCCTTCATCGGCGATTACGCGGCGGGTCTTACGCCCAACCCCTGCGTCCGCTGCAATAGCTTCGTGCGCTTCGAAGAGGCGTTCGCGATGGCGCGTGAGCGCGGCTGCGAATATGCGGCTACTGGACATTACGCCCGCATCGATCGGGACGAGAACGGCGTTCCTAGGCTACGCCGGGCGGTCTGCCGGGAGAAGGATCAGAGTTATTTTCTCTATGGCGTCCGCGCGGAATTCTTGCCGAAAATACTTTTCCCTCTCGGCGGCCTCACGAAAGAGCAAGTGCGGGAAAAAGCACGCGCTATGGGATTAGTGACGGCGGAGAAGCCGGAAAGCCAGGATATTTGCTTCACGCTGGGACGTTCCTACAACGAATTCCTTTCCCGCCATATCAAAAACGAAGAAGGGCCGATTCTCGATCTTGCGGGGAATGAATTGGGGAAACATAAAGGCGTTACGCATTACACGGTTGGGCAGCGCAGCGGCCTGGGACTGTCCGGCGGGCCATTTTACGTTTGCGAAATCCGCCCTCAGCGCAATGAAATTGTCGTAGGCCGCCGCGAAGACCTCGCAGTGCGCGAAGTATGGGCCGGTTCGCCGCGTTGGCATCATGCGCCCGTTGTCGGCGAAGCCGTGCTCGCCCAATTGCGCTCGCGCCACGCCCCCGCTCCCGCCCGCATCGCGGCTATATCGCCGGAGCGATTCGCCGTCGAATTCGAAGAGCCGCAATACGGCGCCGCGCCGGGCCAGGCGTTGGTTTTATGCTCCGGCGAATGGATTTTGGGCGG
>JBFMBP010000130.1 GCA_040755155.1 Candidatus Omnitrophota bacterium
GGGGACGGGGTGCATGGTCTGACGACCTTTTGCCACGACGCTGGAAACGGCTGATACATCGGAAGTCGTTGACCTAAACATTACCGCACCTGCTCCTTACTCGGCGATTCAACGCGACGATCATAATAGGAATGGATATATGATTATTCCCGATCGGTGAGGAACGGCGAAACAATGGTATCAAGGTCGAGAGGATGGCCGAGATCGTAAAGTTCTCGTTGCGGAACCAGCATCTGAGCGCTGCGGTCGCCGATGCATTGATTGAAAACATCCAAACGCCGCTTCAGATCGAGCCGGGTGGGTTCCGGCAATTGCAGACTGATTTTCTTGCCGTTGCTCATCGACCATAAGCGTGTCATTTGCCCTGCCGCGGTGCGAGTATTCCGTCCTTTCGTCTCCACTAATACGATGCCTTCGCGAACAGCGACAGTCGTGATTTTAGTGGCGCCGGATGTAACGTTGACATAAAACTGTGTGCCAACAACTTTAGCTGTCCCGTTGGGGCAGACTACGGTGAAGCCTTCTTCGCGAGGCTGAACGTCGATGAACAGCTCGCCTGACTGCAATCGGATGCGTCTTTCCATTCCTACGCTGTTCTTTTCCTCGATTTCCGGATAGTTCTCCACCGAGAACAGCGTATTGGGAGAGGCGTAAATCACGGATCCGTCTGGGAATTCGAAGAATTCTCCTTCCGGACGCACGATAAAATACGGTTGGCGGTAGGGGGAACTGACAAGTACGCCGCTTCTTTCAATATGGATGAACGGTTCCTCGGTAACGTATCCCATTTGCAAGGTAGCGTACATGCCTAGGATGCAAACCAGGATGGAAGCGGCGATGGCGGCGTGTCGGCGTCCCTGATCCATGAGGAATTGGGAGAAGAATAAGCCTAAATCTTTAGAACGGCGGCTAAGAGTAATAGGTTGAAAACCGGGCAAAGCGTCCATAACGTTGTCGGCGATAGCCAGCGTATGATATCCCGTTTTCGCTTGTTGCCGCAACGCTCCAGCCAATAAGCGTTCTTCCCGCTCGGCGCCGTAGTAGAAATTGGCGCAATTTTCGCACCGTTTAAGATGTTTCTCGACTCGTCCGCAACCGTCAGAGGACAGTTCGTTATCCAGGTAAAGGATAATTTCTTGTTCCCATTCGGTGCAGCAACCCTTAGCGTTCATTATTCGCGCTCCGTATTCTTTCCACTTGTTCGCGCAGCATCCGCCGGCCTTCGAATAACCTGGATCGCACCAGGTCGACCGGCATGTCCAACAATTCAGAAATTTCTTCGTAAGAATAATCTTCCAGATATTTTAATCTCAGTAAAGTTCGATATTTCTCCGGCAACTGCTCCAACCGGCTCATTAAGGTTTCCTGCAACCGCAAGCCGTCATCCGTCGTGGGCGCCAGAGGAACAACGTTGGGAATCCGTTCCTGGTATTTAAGGTCGTCAAAGGATTCCGGTTCGACTTTTTTCTTTCGCAAACAGGCGTAACAGAGGTTTCTCGTTATGCCAAACAGCCAGGAGCCGAATTTGTTTATGTCTTTCAATTCGCGCAACTTGCTGTAAGCTAAAAGAAACGCTTCCTGGGCGATATCCTGCGATTCCGCCGCATTGCCAATCATGCTATTGGCCAGGAGAAATACCTTTTTTTGATACTTCTCCACCAAAGGGCGGTAGCATTCCCGCTTTCCGGCCAATACTTGCTGTACTAATGTGGCTTCGGCGTTTTCGATCATCATCCTTTACCCATTGATAATTATAGTAGTATCACAAATCGCATTAAATGTCAGGAATCCTGTTTGTCTCTTTACATTTTCCTCGATTTCATCGTCAATGGAAAGACTGAATAGCGGCTTGGCATCCATCTTCTGGAAAAAGGATAGCATAACTTTAAATGAATCAATGGAATCCCCTTATCGATGAAGAATGGACGCATCCCGCTTCTTCCCAGGGAGCTCAACGCATCATCTCTTTCCGTTTAGAATCCGATGTACTGCTTCTTCGCTTCCGCGTGGAATTTACCATCATTGCCTATTCGGATGACAACGCCGATTCCTCTTTTATATTGTATGCGAATCATCCCGATATTCAGGCGGCGCAAAAACAAATGTTGAAGAACGAATTTTCCGCCGTTCTTCATAAAATAAAAAAAAATTCCCCTTCCGTTCTATTTTTCGACCCTAAAAAAAACTTTCGCGGCCGATGGGATGCGTCTTTTTCCGATTGGAAAACCATCAGTGCAAAAAAGGCGTCCGATGGATTCGCCGCCGGACCCGTCGCGGCGGGCGAATGGAAGGCGCAAATTCTCGTCCCTGCGCTAGGCGGCGCGTCCCTGCGCGCGCATCTGCAAGTGGAATCCAGCGCGGAGGATGAAGAATCCTCCGTCAGCGCAATGGTCTATCAATGGCCGGATCATGAACCGCAAGCGGGAGATGAGCGGTGGTATATCGGCGAATTGCATGAACATACGAGCAACAGCAACGGCGCTTTATCCCCGGAAGCAACCGCCGATCTTTATAAGTCCCTCGATTATCAATTCTTAGCTTTGACCGATCATGACTTCCGCCCGCTGGCAACGTTTGGCAAGACTCCGCCCCTGGAATTGATTCGCGGCCAGGAAATTCGAACCTTCTTCGGCCATGCTTTGCTTTTAGGAATAAAAGACTATTTACGTTGGCGCAGCGAAAACGAACCCTTCGATCTCGACGTTCTCATTTATGAAACCCACCGGCTGGGCGGATTATTCTGCGCGCTGCATCCGTTCGCTATGAGTGCGGACGGGAAAAGCGATTCCTGGCAGGGTGCGGAAGCCTCGTGGTCTCGCATCGATCTCTTGGAAATATGGCCGGGACGTTGGCGCCAGCGCTTCCCGGAAATCTTGAAAGCGCTCGATTTGTGGGATTCGCTTTTGAACCGGGGCTTGCGGATTTACGGCGTCTGCGGCAAAGGATCAGGCGTCCCGATGAACGAACGGAGCGTGGAAACCTTACCCAAGACCGCCGTCTTCAGCGAGGGGCCGAACGAAACGGAACTGCTCGGCGCCCTCAAGCAAGGGCGGTTTTATTCTACGCGGGAGCCGGGCGTGAGTTTTTGGGCCTACTCCAATCATGGCGGCGCCATGATGGGAGACGAACTGCGCCTTCCCGCCGGGGAACCCTATCAACTGGTTCTCGATGTGTCCCTGATGGAAAAAAGAGGATTCGTGAGAATCAAGAGCAACGAAGGAATCTACTGCGAAATGCCCCTCTCCTCCACGAAGGACTCCCATTTGGAATTCATCGAATTCAGCAAAACGGAAGTGCGCTGGTTCCGCGCGGAAGTCTACCAATACGGCCGCCCGCTCGACGAACTGGCGGCGCTAACCAACCCCATCTTCGTCCGCGGCGTCATGAGCGCATAAAGGCGCATGAAGGATCGTAGGATGGGTCGCGTTTTTTGACCCTCAATATATAAGAAACGAAGTAAATGATGGGTCAAACGGCGTGACCTATTCTACGAGTCTGAACCACGCCATCGTCTTTATATCGATAATTGAGATACCAACTTTAATCATATATTGGATCAAATTATCGCTGGATTCGATGTATGATGACGAATCAGTATTTTAATGATTCCTTCACAGAAGTAATCCGCAAACGATCTAGCGCCGATTGCAGTAGATCGTCGCGGTCGTTTTTGAAAGCGTTTGCGTCATCGGGGACGAACCAAACGTCAGGAAGAACGCCGTGCTCGTCTAAAGGCGTCACGCTGTCAGGCAGATAATCGATCCACTGAGGCATACTTACCTGGATATTAAATGGCAAGTTGATGAATTTCGGATTGCCGCTTGAACCACGAGTATGATCGCCCATTAACGTTACTTGCGGGCACATGCTCATCATCGCAATGAACGATTCATTGCTGCTCATGCAGCGTTGGCCGATCAACAAAATAACCGGTTTATCGTATTGCCATGAGCCGTTTGTCGAAAATTTACGAGGATATTTTTCCGTTAGATCATTATGATTTGGTCCGTTGCGGTATTGACTATATGCGTATATATATTCTTGATCGGCGAATCTTCCTGCAACCTGTCTCGCTAATGGTTCGCTGCCGCCGCCGTTGGATCGCACGTCAACAATCAAAGCATCCGTATCTTTCAATTGCTCTAACGCCTGATCAACCGAAGCGGGAATGCTGTCATTACTCCATGAGCCAATAAGAATGAATCCAATATTCGGTTCTGTCTGGCCCCATTGAAAATAATCATCCACCTTATGCATCTCGCCAATGTAGTTTTTGAAAGCGGATAAATTATAGTTTGTAGGCGCGCTGCTGGAATAAACGCTAACAGGCAGCGTATTTATATTCACCCATATATGCAAATCGCGAAATGGTCGCAACATCTCGGCGATGATATCGGCGAATTGATAGGTATCTTCGGCGGCGTTCACTTTTGGGAGGTATTTTTCTCTCATGGCGTCCCAATCTACTTCCGGCCGCAAGATGAACATCGGATATGACTCATCATATCCCCCCCAAACTATGTCAAACATTGTTTCCCTAAGGGAGGCTGGAATTTTTTCCGGTTTCGCTATGGCTCTATTTTCAAAACGGTCAAAATATTCCGATACGCCATCTTGAAACCAAACAAAGCGTCGAACGCCAGCAAGCGTGTCGATATCAAGCAATATATGATGTAAGCGTTGAACTACGGCTTTCGATCCGGCATGATAGCTGTTATAAAACTTGAAATTGGCGATTCGTTGCAATTCGTTGAATTGATTCGGATCGCCATTGGAATACACCGTTCCTACAGGGAAAAGCGTAATTACGTCTTTTGGATGAAAGCGGAAATAAATGCTGGCGATTTCTTCTTTCTCATCCAAAAAGTTCGTTTGCAGCCAACCGCCATTTCTTGGAATAAGTACGGCGAGAACCGAACCATCATTTGTTTTTCCCACGCCTAAATCCGCCTCGCCAGTCGAAATTTCATAACCATCTTTGGATTTGTACGTAAATTCGGTTAGACGGTATATATCGTCAAGTATAAACGTCCATTCTCTCGCTGCTCCCCAATTAATATTGCCGTCGGAATCTTCATCGCCGCTGTCGGGAAGGTTATTGGGATATATCTCTAATAAATTGACTAATTCGCCGGGAGGCGCAGGCGTTGGACTTGCAACAAGAGTTGGTTCGACGGTCGGCAAGGGGGTAATATCTGGCTGCGGCGGCGTCGGCGTAAAGGTCGCTTCTGGAGGAAGCGGTTTTTCTTGCCGTAACAACCATGCGGAGACGTTTTCTGCGAATTTACGGTGAAATACGAATTCAATGCCGATCGGATTCTCACTATTTTTCCCGCCGGTTAAAAAAGCCAATTCGTCGCCGTAAGCAATTAATCGTCCGTACCCAACTTCTGAAATCGCTAATATCGGATCGCCTTCGGTTGAGTAAGCTAACGCTCTGGCTGGAGGAGTTATTATAAGCGTACTCGGATTTTCAAGCCGCAAATATTCAACGCCGTCTACGATAGGATGTTGTTCGAAATCGATTGCGTCCTGCGAAGTGGTTAAAGAATACTTTATTCCAAATGGTGCAGTAACGGATGCAGCAAAAAGCGGTTGATCCGAAATAGTAAATCCATTCCATTGATCGCCGCCCATTACGAGAACCGATCCGCCGCCGCGGATAAATTTGCTTATAGGTAGACGTTCTTCTTGTGGCAACGTAGTATTGTCAAAGGAGGGAGCAAAAATGACGGCGGAATAGTCCGCCAACAACTTGTCGGTTATTGTGGTTCGATATTTTTCCACAATGGTATTCTCCGCTCCCATATCAGTGAATATTTTGGCGAAATCGAGTAATCGTTCGAACACCGCTTGATTATCTAAAAAATAAAACGATGCTGCAAACCACAGTACTTTTTTCTTGCTGTTATTCGGCGTTGGAGTTGGACCATGCCAAGTTTGAATAGGCGTCGGCGTAGGAGTAGGCGTAACTTCTAACTTTTCGCTCCATGTAATAACAATATCATGCATTCTGAAGCTCATCATTTTCTGCTTAATAACAAATATTGCTGTGTAATTATTATATTCTCTTGGTTGTTGAATGATTTGCGCAAAACTATCTCCTCGTACGATATCGACGTTTATATTAACTGGATAGTCTGGCAGCTGACCTTCGATGATTGTATTTTCATTGTTAAGCGTAGTTCCTTCGCTAAGTTGATGCATCAATGAACCGCCGTGTAAAGTAAATTGTATTCCATTATACGAAGCGAATTCTGCACTCCAACGAATATACGGTTGATGGGGCGGCGTCGGCGTCGCGCCGATAAAATTGTCTTTATTCAACAACCAAGCCGCAGCGTTTTTGATGAAAGTATGATAATCGCCAGTTAGTTGTAAATAATCACCTAGTTCATTCGAAAAAACAATAATACGGCCGTAACCATAATCGGCAATGGCAAGCACAGGAGCGCCAGATGCTGTTGCTAAAGTTTTAGCCGGAGGAACAACATTAAAATAAAAATTGCCGCCAATGCGAAAACGTGAATCGAATTGAAGATCATTCAGTAATTCGTGATCGATAGATTTACTAATTTCATCGCTGATGCGCAGTTCTCCATATTCTATTCCAAAAGGCCTAGTTAATGAGGAAGCGGATTCTGCATTCGTCGAAGTTTTATGATTATCTCCGGTCACAAAAAGCGAACCGCCTTTATAAACAAACTGTACAATGGCGTTCGATTCATCCGATGTTAAACTCTTTCTGGAATTCGAATCGGCGAAAATGACAACATTATAATCGCGTAGGAGTTCATTAGTTATTTTCGTGTCGATAACGGAATGAAAATCACTCGTTGCGCCATAATTCAAAAAAATATTACTATGCGGTTCATAGTCGGGCCAAGCGCTTCCTGGAAAATCATCTGGATGAACCAACCATAGGACTTTCGCATTCCCGCTAATCGCCGTTGGCGACGGAAGATTGGGATCTAAAGTCGGAATTGGCGTTGGCGTTACACCTAATACTGGAGTTTTATAGGGCGCTCTAGTAAATGTTGCTGTAATCGTTGGCGTATACGTTCGCGTTGGTGTTGGAGCGTTGACGTGGATTGTTTGGTCTACCGTGGTCTGTGCGTTTACAGAATTTTCACCGAATAATGGACGAGTAATCCCATCATTTGAAAAATAAATCAGGAGTACTATGGCATTAATCAATAAATTTTTCATCCCCGTTATCCGCTTTCTGTGATTTATGAGATATTATTAGGATAACGTTATCATATCAGGGAAGATATGGCAATAGAAGAAAAAATATAAAGATACATAAATAACTATTACGCATCGAATCGAACAATCTCTTCCACGACGCGCGATTGTTCGGCTTCCGAGAGGCCATAGTAAAACGGGATGCGGATCAGGCGATAACAGATATCTTCCGTTACCGGACAGTCTCCCTCTCGGCCCCCGTACCGGCGCCCCATATCCGAAAGATGCAATGGCAGGTAGTGAAAGGCGCTTTCGATGTCTTGGGATTTCAGATGCGCGATCAGCGCCCGCCGTTGTTCCGGCGTGGGCATGAGAAAATAAAATTGGTGATAGGCTTGTTCGCAATAGGGCGGAACGGCGGGCAGCTGCGCGCCGATAGACTCCGCCCATTCTTGAAGGTTTTCGTAATAAAACCGCCACATGCGCGCGCGGCGCTCCTGAATTTTTTCCCGCATTTGCAGCTGCGCATAAAGGCAGGCGGCGAGAAGATCGGAAGGAAGGTAACTGGAACCCAGCGCCACCCACGTGTATCTGTCGACTTCGCCGCGTACGAACTGGCAGCGGTTCGTTCCTTTTTCCCGTATGATTTCGGCGGCTCCGATCCAGCGGGGATCGTTGAGGAGCAGCGCGCCGCCCTCGCCGCAAATGAAGTTTTTGGTTTCATGGAAACTCAAGGCGCTCATACACCCAATAGCGCCGAGGCTGCGGTTCTTATAACGGGCGAAGAGGCCGTGAGCGTTATCCTCGATGACGGCGATCTTGTGCTTCTGGGCAATTTCCATAATCGCATCCATCTCGCAGGCGACGCCCATATAATGGACGGGAACAATAACTTTTGTGCGCTCGGTTATCAGGTTCTCCAGGCGTTTCTCGTCCAGGTTGAGCGTATCGGGGCGGATATCGGCGAAGACGGGGCGCGCGCCGCGCAGAACGAAAGCGTTGACGGTAGAAACGAAGGTAAACGAGGGGATGATCGCTTCGTCCCCCGGCTGAATACCCAACAGCAGCGCCGCGATTTCCAAGGCGTGAGTGCAGGACGTTGTGAGCATGACTTTGGGGACGCCCAAAGCTTCTTCCAGCAACGTTTGGCATTTCTGCGTAAACGGTCCATCGCCGGATAAGCGGCGGTTGGCGAAAACTTCTTTAACGTAATCCAATTCGGAGCCGGTCAGGTAGGGGCGATAAAGGGGAATGCGGTGCAAGTAGAATCTCCTGTTAGGACATTGGGACTGAGTGGTGGGCTATGCTTCGCTTTGAGCCCACCCTACGGGACTATGAGCAAGAGGAACGGATATCCTGCGTCCATCTTCAAGATCGACGATTAATTCATCTTCCGTAATGGCGGCGTTCCGAGCATAAGCTGTACGCATTTCAAACGCTAAAGTACTAATTCTTAGACCTTAACCCACTTCCAGGAACATCTTGGAATGGCATTCCGACAACCGGGCGGCTTCATTGAAGGCGTCGCTTAAGGCGAGAAGTTCTTCGGCGCGGAAGGCGATGTTTTTGTAGGATAATTGCCATTCCCCTTTTTCGTTTTTCTTCCAGGCGCCGATTTGAAGCGCATCGCGTACCGCTCCATTCAGCGTAATGCGAATCTCCTCATTGTCGCCCCGCTCGAAGGTGGCGAGATTGATTTTTATCATGATTGGACTCCCAAAGGCAATGCAAATCTCGTCAATTCAACTCCATTGAGATAATGGTTCGATTTATGAAAAACGATAGAAAAATCTACGATGGCTTGGCTTCTCTTCGTTTCAACCATCGCGCAAGACCGGTTCGATTTGCCGAAACGTTCAATCCGAAAAATAGCTATTGATGTATATCATTAACGTCTCGTTAACGAAAGGGCGATTGGGCTTCCAGTGCTTTATTTCATTTGAAATTGTCCCCTCTCCCAGAGGGCTGATCTTAAAAAACAAGATAAACGTGATTGTTAAAAATTTATTAAAAAAAATGAATTCATGCGCTTGACATTATATTAGAAATAATGCAATATAACCTCCGTGAAGTGTTTTGGGTTGAGGATATTTTGCTTTTCTATTATTCGCATCCAATTGCAAGAGCGAATAATAGGCGAAATTCGTTCAATCCTGGATTCTATGGGCCGGTCGCAACGACGGGCCTATTTTCTTTTACGTTCAAAAAAAACGGATAGTGATGGGATAGCGGAAGGATTTGCCATCGTTGGCCTTGATGGCGGCGACGATGATGGCGACGAACCAGAAAACGGCAAGGACAGGCAGAAGAAAGAAGCCGACGACGACGAAAAGCAAGAGGGCGCAAACCAGGCCGTAGATGGTAACGCTGATTTGAAAATTAAGCGCCTCTTTTCCATGCTCGTTAATGAAGGGAGAATCCTCGCGTTTAATCAGCCATATGACCAATGGGACAACGATATGGCCGATGCCCAGAATGATAAAGACGCCCAACGCTCCCAAGTGGCAAAAGGTAGCCCATAGGCGCTCTTCCTTGGAAACTTCCCTGGCGGGTTCGAAAAACGTTTGCATTCCAAGCTCCTATGAAGGATGTCGTTGACGCCAGGAGTTGTTTGGATTTCCCCATGAGAATAAAAAGCTATGCATTTGTCCAAGGAGCGGCAATTTCCCGGCGGTTTCCGCGTCCTTGGCATTCTCGAAAGCTGAAGAATATTATCTATCGCATGTAGGGGGATTACAAGATAAATCCAGGCGCGAAGAAGAAAAAAAACCGAAGAATCCCATTGGCCGAATCGAATGAGGAACGTCTTGTTTTCTTTTCGTTTCTGCTATGATGAAGAACGACAATCCCTTTTTTTCCCTGGCGGCGCGCCGCATCCGCCATTATCGTAACGAAAGATGAATCCATCGCAATCCGACTTAAATGAAATTCACGAAAAAACGCAAGCCGACCGCTCGGCGGTCTATTACTTGGCTTATCCGGGATTCGACCAATTGATTCTGACGGCCTCGGTGGGCAGAAAAGAGCGAGGGGAGCGCTATTGGCGGCCTCATTTCGCCGAGGTGGACGCCGTCGCCCGGCTGCGGGAAACGCGGACGCCGACGATTTTTGCGGGAGAGAATATCGCAGAACCGGGGGAGACCATCGTCGCGGTTCCGATCGCGAACGGCGACGCCGTCATCGGCGCTATCGTCCATTGTTACGAAAACGGCGTGAAGGATGAACTGGACGTCCTGCGGCGTTTGGCGCAGGAAAAATCGAAGGAATTGTTTTACGGCTGGGTTGAATTCCTGGTAGCGGAACAATCGAAGCCGTTGTCAGTTCTGTTGAATATTGCGGGAAGCATCTCCTCCTCCTTGGACTTGGATCGCGTGCTTTTAAGCGTTGTGGAACAGGCCACGCGCTTGTTTCGGGCGAAGATGAGTTCGTTGATGCTGGTGGACGATAAGAAGCGCGAGTTGGAGATGATCACCGCCTATGGATGCAGCTTGGATTACCTGGATAAACCGAACCTGCCTCTGGACGGCTCGATCCTAGGGAGCGTAGCCAAAGAGAATAAAATGCGGCAAGTGGAAAACATCTTCCTGGAACCGCTGTACCTGCACAAGGACCTTGCCGCCCGCGAGGGCGTCGCCTCTCTCCTGGCTGCTCCCATCTCCTTTCAAAAAAAAGTGCTCGGCGTGTTGAATATCTATTCCTCCCAACCGCGCACCTGGCAGCAGTCGGAACGGGAATTGCTCCAAACTTTCGCCGATCACGCCGCCATCGCCATCAACAACGCCCGCGTTCACGAACAGAACCTGGCGATGGAAGATCAATTGCACGCTTCTTCCAAACTGGCGACGCTGGGGGAACTTGCGGCGGGATTGGCTCATGAAATACGCAATCCGCTGGCGGTCATCAATATGCTGATTCATTCCTGGAAGGCTTCATCTCCCGGACAAGAGGATTTCGAACACGATCTCAACGTAATCGCGCAAAAGATCAGCGATCTCAATGCGCTGGTCGCCGATTTGCTCCATTTGGGAAGTTTCCGCCCGTTGGATCGGCGTCCGCACAATATCGAAGAGATGATCGACCGGGTGCTGCGCTTGTTGCGCCATCGCATCAACAACCAACGGGCCGCGGTGAAGAAGCGGATTCAAACGCCGCATTTGACGATTCCCATCGACCGGGAACGGATGGAACAAGTCATTCTCAATATTCTGTTGAATGCGCTGGACGTTACGCCCGAAGGGGGAAGCATCGAAATAAAGATTGCAACTCAGAAGAATGCAATGACCATCGATGTGGCGGATTCCGGACCGGGCATTCCCGAAGCGGCGCTGCCACAACTCTTCAAGCCTTTCCGCACCACCAAGACCAAGGGCACAGGTTTGGGATTGCCGATTTCGCGCCGCATCGTCGAAGAACATAAAGGGGAGATCAGACTGACGAGAAACGGCCCTTCCGGCGCTACGTTTACAATTCATATGCCTCTGCAAATCGAGGAATAAGGCGGAAGCGGTAAAATAGATTTCGCTATCAATTTGAGGCTCTTGCAAAATGGATAAAGTCTACGCTTTAATTCTCCCCCCAAGTTTGGGGGGAGTTAGAGGGGGGGTGATTTTATTAGGTTTAAGGCAATCCCCTCCTACAACCTCACCCAGGCTTGGGGGAGGAATAATGGAATTTTGCAAGAGGCTCAATTTTTCAAGAATAGAGCGAAATCCTTGTCCATCCGCATCGATTCTTTCATAATCGGATAGCGCTAAAGCTTCAAATGGAACATTTCAGGATTGGGTAAACATATTTCGCTGCTTCCTCAACTTCACGAAAAAATTCCCTCTCCTTTTGGGAGAGGGCTAGGGTGAGGGAGCGAATCCTCAATGGTTTGGAATCTATCCTAACTTGAATTGTTCTAATGTTACTGGCTGCGAAAATCCCAATCAACGAGGATTATCATGCTCTTATCCGTCATCATCCCAGTCTATAACGAAAATAAGACGATCGAGACGATTCTTCGCCGCGTCATGGCCGAAAAAACTCCCAAAGAGATCATCGTCGTGGACGATTGTTCCACCGATGGAACTCGGGATTATCTTCATACAGTCAACTTGAATGGCGTCAAAGTTTTCATGCATGATAAAAACCAGGGAAAAGGCGCCGCCATTCGCACCGGCTTGCAGCAGGTCTCCGGCGATATTGTGATTTTTCAGGACGCCGACCTGGAATACAATCCGGAGGAATACGGCCATTTAATCAAACCCATTCAAGAAAACATGGCGGACGTGGTTTACGGCTCGCGGTTTTCCGGCCCGGAGCAGCGCGTACTTTATTTCTGGCACGCCTTGGCGAACAAAACGCTCACGCTGATCTCCAACATGTTCACGAATCTCAACCTGACGGATATGGAAACCTGCTATAAAGCGTTCCGAACGGAAATCGTCAAAAAGATCCAAATCGAATCCGACCGCTTCGGCATTGAGCCGGAAGTTACCGCCAAAGTGGCGAAATTGGGTTGCCGCGTGTATGAAGTGCCGATTTCCTATTATGGGCGGGAGTATTCAGAAGGCAAGAAAATTACTTGGAAGGACGGCGCCGCCGCTTTGTGGTTTATCATCAAATTCAATCTCTTTCGATGAGTTCGTCTTACGGACGGTCGTGGGAGGCGGCTATGAAGAAGAGCGAAAAAAAACGAATTCACGTTTTCGTCGGCGGGCGTGTGCAAGGCGTTGGTTTCCGCTATTATACCCAAAAACTGGCGCAATCGATGGGACTGGCGGGGGAAGTGAAAAACGTTTGGGACGGGCGGGTGGAGATCGTAGCCGAGGGGGAGGAATCGGTTTTATTGGATTTTCTTGAAAAGATCAAAGCTGGTCCCACCTCGCTTTCCTATGTCGCAAAGATGGATGTGGACTGGACGGAAGCCTACGGCCATTATAAAGAATTTTCGATTACGTTTTGAAAGACAATGATGAATGATGAAATACTTGATTATTGGTTGGGTGGCAAGGGCAAAGTTTTTCTTGCCCTTGAATTTCCCAAGAGTAGAACCGTAGAGTGGGCTAAAAGTCGTGTAGGGTGGGCTCAAAGCGAAGCGTAGCCCACCATTTTACGAGGTGGGTGGCAAGACCAAAGTATTTGCCCTTGAAACTCCCAGGTGCAGATCATGCAAGTTATCACGGAGCGGATTCACGTCAATTCCAACGGCAATACGCATATTATCGACTTGACGCCGGAAATCCAAAAAATCGTATCGAACCATGACGTGAATGACGGCATCGTTACCGTGTTCGTTCCCGGAGCGACGGCGGCCTTGAGTACGGTGGAATACGAGCCGGGATTGCTGCGCGACATCCCCGAAATGCTGGAAGAATTGATCCCCTCCAAGAAAACCTATCATCACGACGAGACCTGGCATGACGGCAATGGCCATTCCCATCTGCGCGCCACGTTGATCGGGCCGTCCTTGACGATCCCCTTCGAAAAAAAATCGCTGACTCTAGGAACCTGGCAGCAGGTCGTCCTATTGGATTTCGACAACCGCGCCCGTCATCGCAGCGTGGTAGTTCAGATTATGGGCGAATGAAAGCGAGAGTACTATGGTTCGCAAGGACTGGAAGAAAGCGCCGCCGCACGACCGCGCTAAGAAGATCATAGAGGTTCTGGCGCAGCATTACGAACCCGTCTGCGCCTTGCATCATCGCAACGCTTTCGAACTGCTTATCGCCACCATCCTTTCCGCTCAATGCACCGACAAGCGCGTTAACCAAGTAACGCCGGAACTTTTCAAGCGATTTCCCGACGCCTGCGCCTTGGCTCAGGCGGACTTGGCGGAATTGGAAGAATTGATTCGCTCGACGGGATTCTTCCATCAGAAAGCCAAGAGCCTGCTCGACGTCAGCCAAGGATTGGCGGAAGATCATGGCGGCGAAGTTCCCCAGGATATGGAGGCGCTGACCTCGCTGCCCGGCATCGGACGAAAAACGGCGAATGTGGTTTTAGGCACAGCCTTCGGCGTTCCCGCTATCATGGTGGATACGCATGTCAAGCGGCTGGCGAACCGGCTGGGACTGACGGGAAAATCGGATCCCGATAAAATCGAACAAGATTTGATAGCGATTATTCCCGCCGCAGAACGGACGGCTTTTTCCCACCGCCTGATCTGGCATGGCCGCAAAGTTTGCGTAGCGAAGAAGCCACTCTGCGGCGGTTGTCCGTTAGCGCCATATTGCCCCTCCGAGGGATTGAATACAGTGACATGTGTCGAGTGACGAGATCGTAGGATGGGTCGCGATTTTCGACCCATCGAAGGTAAAGTCTCATCTTATGTGCGATGAAAGTTTCTATTACGATCCAAAACTAGGTTTGCGTCTCGAAAACGCATCCCTATATAAACCCGCCGTTAAAACGGCGGGCTATTAGCGTTTGCCCCTTTAAAGGGGCATTTGATAATAGCCCAGCCTTTCAAGGCTGGGATGAGGAGTTGAGTTGAATTATCGATGGGTCAAAAAACGCGACCCATCCTACTTTTCTGTTTTTTGGGATAGAGGAATGAGCGAACGGATTCGAACGATTCACTGCGATCATTTTTATTTTGAGGGATCGAACAACCATTGGCGCGACGCTTTCGCACGCGCGTCGGATCTGCTTCCCTTCGATGTCGTCGCCGGCTCGCCGCAGGAATTGTGGAACGTTATCCGCGCCCATCGGCCTCAGCATATCCATCTGGGCATGAGCGCCAAGGGCGATTCCGTTCCTATCGAACTGCTGGCCGCCGCCAAGCGGGAATTGGGTTGCACCATCTCCCATTTCTACGGCGACGCCCGCTTTCTGCCCTATCATTTCCGCACTGCCAACATCATCGACCGGTTGTATATGACGAATACCAATTTCGGCGAATGGGCGCAGAAGAGGGGGATGGATCATTTTCGCTATTTGCCTTGTCCCACGCATCCCGCCATTTTTTATCCCCTCGATTTGCCCAAAATCCACGACGTGGTTTTTCCCGGCAACAACAACGATCCCGAACGCCCGCCCTTATTGCGCGAATTGGCCAAGCGCTTCGATCTGACCATCTACGGCAGCGGCTGGGAAGGGACGGGATTGAAGGTTGAACCGGCGGGCTATCACGACGAATTCCGGCGCATCGTCTCTTCCTCCAAGGTGGTTTTGAGCCACTTCAGCCGCAAATGGCGCCATCTAAAGCAATGCTTCTCCAACCGTCTCATCAACAGCCTGGCCTGCGGCGCCGCCGTAGTGCAAACCTACACTCCCGATTTGGAAAAAGTCTTCGAACACGGCAAGCATGCGCTGCTTTATAAAACCGAAGAGGAATTGTTCGAACTCATCGAACTGGCGCTGGGGGACGAGGCTCTGCGCGAGCGGTTGGGCAAAAACGGCCATGAAGAAGTTTACGCCAAGTATACCTACGATAAATCCGTAGAGAGAATCTTGAACGAAGCGCAAGCCGTCCGTTCGGAACGAAGCGATAAAAAAATCTTCCCCGCTCATCCCGTTTTCGAAACCTTGCGCCGCCGCCGCGATGGTTTGTTACTCGCCTCCGGCGCCGAACCGTTCGCCGCGCTTCCCGCTGCAGGACGCTTATGGCGCGACGATGTAGGCATTCTCGCGCCGGGCGCGTTCGATCTGGAATTGGAGATGGAAGCGATCCCCACGGAGACGCTGGATCGTCTCGACCTCTGGCGCGAGTGCCGCCGCTTGCTGCAACCGCAGCGGACGCTGGCGCTGCGGGGAGAGGCTATGCCGCTGGATTGGGGAAGAGAATTGCAGCTGTTCGCATTCGCTCCCGCCGCATCGCAGGAAAAACGATATGGCTTCATTCGTAGAGAAATGCCGAAGACGGAACTGGATCGCTGGTTCGAACAATTGCGGCTCGCCTACCAAGTACGCTTCGGCTCCAAACCTGTGGATTGGTATTCTATGGAATGGTGCCTGAACCATCCCCTGACGCGGGAAATTCACAACAGCGCCCTGCTGCAAGGAACGGCGTTGCTCTTGTGGGCGGGCTTAGGCGATTGGCCTTTCGCGCTGCAAATGGAAAGCGGCTGCCGCCTGGTGGGATTGGAAGCTTCATGGTATGCGTTGGACTACGCCGCCGAAACCTACGGTCATGAGAACCTGCGCTTTCTTTCGGCGGCCCCGGCGATGTTACCGGACGGACTATTCGACGCCGTAATTCTATTATCGCCCCCCAACCGCTTTCCCGCCGTAAAACCTATCGTGCAGGAATGGAAGCGGCTAACTAAGAAAAACGCCCGCGCCTTCCTCGGCCTTTATCCCCTTGACGCCCCCCTGCCGCCGGATTTGAAAAGTGAAACCTGGTGGAAGCAACGCTTCGGCGAATCGAGCCTCGAAAGCATCCAATCTGCCGAAGGCTGCATTTCGGTGATTGTGCGCATCTAGGGGGATTCCCCAATTGCAGAAAAAACCTTGCCCTCTACGTCCCCCGCAATGAAGAAGTTTTTTCCGTGAAATCCCAAAAATCAGTGAAATCAGTGATTCAAAAATCAAGCAATAATTATGCCATTATCAACTTTTATCGTTGTATAGGGGAATTTTTTTTAAAATTTAACTTCCATCGCTTTCATTTTCTGGTAAAATGAAGTTGCCATGAATGAGATTGTCTTTTTGAATATCCACTATGAATGATTGGGTTGCACGCAGAAACGAGGATGGTCTGGCTTCCGCCTTTGCCCCTCCACTCTGAGTGATTCCTGCTTACTGTTATCCCTTCTTCCAGACCTCCTCCCGATTTGTTCTTGGAAAATTCCTATCGGAAAGGAGATACGACCGTGTTCGTACGAACTCGAATAAGCCATTATTTTCGCAATCTCGATCGCATCCCCCAACTCTCCTTGGCGGAGCGAGAGCGCTTATCTAAGGTGGCGGAAAAATACGTATTCCGCATCAACGATTATTACCTTGATTTAATTGATTGGTCCAATCCCGACGATCCCATCCGCAATCTGGCGATTCCCCGAGAAGAGGAATTGGACGATTGGGGCGAGTTAGACGCCAGCAACGAGGCCGCTTACACCAAGGCGCGTGGCATCCAGCATAAATACAAAGATACCGTTCTTTTTTTGTGCGCCGAAACCTGCGGCGCCTATTGCCGATACTGTTTTCGCAAACGATTATTCATGGAAGCCAACGGCGAGGTCTCTCTAAACGTGGAGGAAGGGTTGCAATACATCGCCGAGAATCCCTGCATCACCAACGTATTGTTGACGGGGGGAGATCCGCTGATACTTTCCACCCGCCGCCTCGCCTATATCCTCGAATCGCTGCGCAAAATCCGCCACGTGCAGATTATCCGCATCGGCTCCAAAATGCCCGCTTTCAATCCCTGGCGCATTTTGGACGACGATGAACTGCTCGATCTTTTCGAGCGGGTCAGTTGGATGGACAAGCGGCTCTACCTGATGATGCACTTCGACCATCCCCGCGAACTCACTCAGCCCGCCGTCGCCGCCATCGACCGGGTTTTGAAGCGGGGCGTGATTTGCTGCAATCAGTGCCCCATTGTCAAGGGAATCAACGACGATCCCGAAGCGTTGGGCGAACTGTTTCGGCTGCTTTCTTTCGCTGGATGTCCGCCCTATTACGTCTTTCAGGGACGTCCCACCCAAGGCAACCATTCGTTCTTAGTGCCGATCGTGCGCGGATTTCATATCTATCAGGATGCGGTCAGGCGCAACTCCGGCCTGGCGTCGCGCACGCGCTTCGTGATGTCCCACGAAACCGGCAAGATCGAAATCGTGGGAGTGGACGAAAAATACATTTACCTCAAACGCCATCGCTCTCCCGACCGCGAAGAAGTAGGGCGCATTCTCCTCTTTCACCGCGACGACGAGGCCGTCTGGTTCGACCAACTCCAACCAGTGGAATAGCCGCCGCGTACCAAAGCCTCTTTGGAGTTTGTTGCTTTTCCTATTCCTCCCCCAAGTTTGGGGGAGGTGAGGAGGGGGTTGTTTTAAGTCTAATAAAATCAACCCCTCTCTAACTCCCCCCAAGTTTGGGGGGAGAATTTAAAAGCAGAATTCATCAATTTTGCAAGAGCCTCTTATATATTGATTTTTTAGTATAATTTATTTTATTGACGCTATTTTTTGTAGTATAATAGCGAATATGCCAGCTTTAAGATAAAAGGCGATAAGCGCTTGGCGGCGCCGTTTCGGGAGGTTTTCCATGAGAAAGAATCTTTGGGGGATGGTTTTATTATTGATGGTTGCATCTATAGGTTCATTGGCTCCGGTTTATGCCGCCGAAGAAGAAATGGTGGCGTTGGTCGATAAAATCAAACCTTCGGTGGTTACGATTATCCTCTTCAATGAAAAAGATGAAGTGGTTTCCCAAGGCAGCGGATTCTTTATTTCAACAGATCGCATCGCCACCAATCGCCATGTCATCGTAAAAGTGCATCATGCCTCGATCAAAACCGCTTCCGGCGATACCTTCCCCGTTCAAGGCTTATTGGCAGAGGATGAACTGAAAGACTTGGCGGTTTTATCCGTGGAAGTTCCCAAAAGTCAATACAAACCTTTGACGCTGGCCAAGTCTCTCCCCAAAGAGGGGCAGGAGATTGTCGTCATCGGTTCGCCGCTTGGTTTGGAACATACCGTTTCCAATGGCATCGTTTCCGCCGTCCGCGATTTGCCCGGATTCGAGGAAGTCATTCAAATTACCGCTCCGGTTTCTCCCGGTTCCAGCGGCAGCGCCGTAGTCGATAAATCCGGCGAAGTCGTCGGCATCGTAGTATCCCAATTCGCCGCCGGGCAAAATCTCAATTTCTCCATCCCCGCTTCCCAAATCCAAAAACTGAAAATCGGTAAGGTTCAAACCTTGTCGGCTTGGTCTAAAAGCCAACCTGCTTTGTCTAACGAGAAAGTTAGACAAGAAATGGATGATGGTTTTTCATCTTATTTTAAAGGTGATTATACCGCAGCGATAATTCATTTTAAGAAGGTTATCGAATTGGATTTAAATGAAGAGTTTGCATATTACTTTCTTGGGGCGGCGTATGAAAAACTAGGGCAGTTTGAGAAAGCCCTGGAGGCATACAAACAAGCCATTCGCCTTAAGCCGGACATTGCGGAAGCGCATCATGGTCTTGGGGTGGCGTATGAAAAACTAGGGCAATATGAGAAAGCCATTGAGGCATACAAGCAAGCCATTCGCCTTAAGCCGGACTATGCGGACGCGCATTATGGTCTTGGGGTGGCGTATGAAAAACTTGGGCATTATGAGAAAGCCCTAGAGGAATGCAAGCAAGCCATTCGCCTTAAGCCGGACTTTGCGGATGCGCATTATAATCTTGGGGTGGCGTATAGCGATCTAAAGCGGCCGGAGAAAGCCATTGAGGCATTCAAGCAAGCTATTCGCCTTAAACCGGACCATGCGGAAGCGAATGCTAATCTTGGAGTGACGTATGGAAGACTAGGGCAGTATGAGAAAGCCATTGAGGCATGCAAGCAAGCCATTCGCCTTAAGCCGGACATTGCGGAAGCGCATTGGAGCCTTGGGTTGGCGTATGGAGAACTAGGGCAGTGGGAGAAAGCCCTGGAGGAATGCAAGCGAACCATTCGCCTTAAGCCGGACTTTGCAGATGCGCATCATGCTCTTGGGTTGGCGTATTTGATGCTTAATAGAAAAGGAGAGGCGCTGGATGAGTACAAGATTTTAAAGAATTTAGACCCAGAACAGGCAAATAGGTTGTTCAATTTGATTCATCAATGAAACGGTCTTAAATTTTTTGAGATTAAACATAGATCGCGGATTTTTGGGTTTGTGGCGAAGGTCAAACGGATACTTCCAGATATGCTATAAGGAGGTTGAAGGTTCAAGTCTTGCTCCTAATATATAGAATCAATTATACTTATGCCTTATTGCTTTACGCCGTAAAAATCCATCAATCAACCATAAGTCAAAAAGGAGAAAAATGATGAGCCATGTAAAAGATGAACTCGAAAAAATTTGTGAATATTGCGGGATTAAAACAGGTTTTACTGTAGTGGTTTGCGCTCGGTGTGGGAAAAAGGAATTGCGATGTGGTGATTGTATGGATGAAATGTTTTGTTCTTATTGCGAACATAGCTTAAACAAAGATGATTAAACTATAAGTTAATGACTCACTCGGGAATCTTCCTCCCAAACGCAAAAACCACCCCCAAAAGAATCACCGCGCCAATCAGCAGCAGCGAATAGGGCGATATTCCTTTGATGGGAACCAGCGCGAGGCATCCGGCGGAGATGAGGGCTACGGCTAGGGCATAGGGAAGTTGGGTGTTGACGTGATCGGTGAGGGAGCAGCCGCTGGCGCCGGCGGAGAGGATGGTCGTATCGGATAGCGGCGAGCAGTGGTCGCCGAAGATCGCGCCGCCGAGAACGCTGCCGATGGTTCCGTAAAGGATGTCATGGGCGGAGACGCCGTAATGAATCGCCAGCGGCAACGCGACGGGCATGAGGATGGACATGGTTCCAAAACTGGTGCCGGTGGCGAAACTGATTGCCGCCGCAAAGAGGAAAGTCAGCAGGGGCAGAAAATGGGGATCGAATCCCTGCCCCAACAAACTCGCTACATACGCCCCCGTTTTTAAGCGGGTGCAAACGTCGCCGATGCTCCAAGCCAGAGTCAGGATCAGGCAGATGGTAAACATGCCCTTGCAGCCTTCCAGCCAGCTGGTAAAGACGGAGCGGAAGGATTCGAAGAAAACGCCGATATGCACGGCGAAGGAAACCAACGTGGCGATCATGGTAGCCCAAAGAATGCTGCGAAAAGGATCGGCGTTGGAGAGCAGGGCTATGACGCTCTGCCAAGGATGCACCCAATCCGTCACAGCGCCGTTTTGATAGCCGCTTACGGCCAGCGATATAAACGCGGCGATCAACAGAACCGCGATAGGCAGCAGAATCGCATAATTCCACGGATCCCAGGCTGCTGCTGGGCGTTTGGAGGAGGCTTCCGTCTCCTCCGGTTCGCGTATGCGCGCCAGGCGCTCGGCGCGCTTCATCGGCCCGAAATCGCGGGACATTGCGCAGATATACAAACAAAAAAGCAGCGCCAGCAAAGGATAAAAACGGTAGGGGATGGAATAAACGAACAATTCATAGCCGCTATAGCCCTCGATGCCTTCCGCTTTCAATGATTTTAAAATCACGGAAATCTCGAAGCCGATCCAAGTGGAAACGAAAGCCAGTGATGTAACTGGGGCGGAAGTGGTATCGACGAGATAAGCCAGTTTGGCGCGGGAAATTTTTAGCCGATCCGCTAATTTGCGGTAGGAGTTGCCCACGATGAGAGCGTTGGCGTAATCGTCGATGAAAAAGACGACGCCGGTCAGCCAAATCAAAAGGTTGGCTCTCACCCGCGTACGCAAGCGGGCGGCGATGCGTTCGACTAAATCGCGTGAAACGCGGCTCTGATTGAGGATTTCCACCATCCCGCCCATCAGGACGGTGAAGAATAGAATGACGGCGTTGTCCGATTGGATGAATACCGAGAGAATGATTTCATCCACGGAGCGATAAAAAGCCGTTAGTGGAGAAAAGGAATAGATGATAAGCGCCCCAACGAAAATTCCCATAAACAAAGAGAAAATCGCCTCGCGCATAACAATGCACAAAACAATAGCGACAAGCGGCGGGACGAGAGAGTAAACCGTTCCTTCCATATATCACCCGATGCGTAGAATCAAATGATGAATGATGAATGATGAATGATGAAAAATAAGGGATATTTTCTAGGGCAGAAAAAAACTTGCCCTAGCCAGCCAGTCTCCCTCAAAAAAAAGAGTGGAAGAGGCTTCCAGCCTCTTAAGAGCCAGGATGGCTCTTCTACTATCACTCAGCATTAATTTCTATCCGGTTCCAATAGGCGGATTCGTCCGATCCACCGTTCGACCCGTTTTCCAGCGTGATCGCCGCGTTCTTGCCGGCATACGGGGAAAGATCGAATTCTTGAGTTTGCCATTCGACAACGCCGCCGGAATTGCTAATGACTTTATTCGCCAACTCCTCGCCGTTGACGAGAACTCGCAGCGTCCAACTCGCATCGGCGGCGGCGGCGAACCGCAACGCGGGTTTGCCTGCGGGGATGACTCCCTTCCATGTCAGTCGGCACGGCGTCTCTTGGCTGAGGGGGTTGGTGGCGAAGACGCCATAGCGTCCGCGATATTCTTTCAGCGCGCCCGCATAACTGTTCGTTCCGCAATTGGCGATGGTCCATCCCTTAGCGAAAGCGGGAATCTCCGCTAGCAGTTTGCGTTGCAGGCCGGATAAGCGAACCGCGTCGAGATTTTTCCATTCTTCCTGCAAATCGTTGGCCATCTTTGCCGTAAAAGGTTCGTATTGACCAATCAGCGCCGGTTTTTGAATGGGGATCGTCAAATACTGACGATCTCCTAACGTCTCCAGGCTGCCCCCCCGGCGGCGAACGATGTCCGTGGTCCACTTGCGGCAGGATTCGATCAAGGTATTGAAATGGTAAGGAGTCGATGCGAAATTTTTATCGGTAATCAAGGCGACGCCGGTGCGATATTCCCTAGGAATGCTGTCATATCCCAGGATAGTTCCCAATACGCCCGCGGCTATGGCGGCGTTGGAGCCGCAGCGGCGGCCGCAGCGCACGGTGATTTCCAGTGTTTTGGCGAAATCGGCGTCGCCGTAAAGCAGCGCTGTTACGATATAGCCGCCGTTCAACTTGGCATCGGCGTTTGCCGCCTTTTCATCCCCGGCGGGTCCAACGCCGGACTTGCCCCATTTCTCTTCCAACATTTTCCAGCAGGAACGCCAATCGGTTGGATCTTTCTTATAAGCCTCCAAAACTTCGCCGATCAGGCGCGCATAATCGCTCTGCGCGGGAATGCTCTTCAAGGCTTGCATTACGATTTCGGAGCGGCTGTCTTCGAAATAGGCCGCCGCATAAAGGCTCGCCGTAAAAAGTCCGCCGCAGAAGCCGTCGCCGCTACTCATGATTTCGCCGAACGGCGCCGCCAGTTTTGATGCAGTGAAGGGCATGCCGGGGCAAAGAAGGCCGAAGAGATCGGCTTCGCTTTGAAAATCGCCGTCGTTGGCGTAAGGATTGTATCGCGGTTGGCCGGATTGGGGAGGATAAATATCGGCGCGGACATTTTTCCGCGCCGCATCGTTGGCGCCGTCGAGGGAATATTTCGTCCTGGCGAAATACTCCGCCGCTTCCCGGCTGGTAACGAATAATCCCTTAGCGTCCAGCGCTTCGAGAAACGTCATCCCTGCGCAAAGGTCTTCATGGCCGAGGGCGGCGGCTGCGTATTCAGCGTTCCAGGGACGGATCGGGTTTTCCATGATCTGTCCTTGGAATTGATGATCGTAGGGATCGCCGTAACTAGCGCCGATCATCTTGCCCGCCCAGGCGCCGCGTAACTTTTCCTCGTAGATCGTAAAAGAAAGCCGATGGGTGGCGGGGGCTTTTTTCTCGTCTTGGAATAAAGAAGATAATTTTTCTTTGATTTGTTTCCCGGCGCCGCAGGAAATGAGACTAACGGTTAGACAGATAGAAAAAAGGGCAACAGCTTTGCCGCGCATCGATCGAATCTCCTTGTTATAAACTGACAACAGCGGTTTTCTCGCCTATAAGCTTTTGACAACCGCATCGAATCGTGTATTTTGATTATGCTGAACTTCCCAATCTTAAGGAAGGCGAAGCGATGAAAAATGTTCAACGCCTGCGATTTTTCGCGAATCGCCGAGGAGGACGAAAATGAAAGCCGTCATATTTCACGAGCATGGAGAGGTAGACCGCCTGCAATGCGCCGAGGTCAAAGAACCGAAGCCGGGACCGGGAGAAGTGAAAATCAAGGTCGAAGCCTGCGCCTTGAATCACCTCGATATCTGGGTGCGGCTTGGAGGACGTCCGGTTCCCATCCCCATGCCTCACATTTCCGGCAGCGACATCGCGGGAACGGTAGTGGAAACAGGACGCGGCGTCAAAGACATCGCCGTCGGAACCCGCGCGGCGCTGGCGCCGGGGCTTTCCTGCGGGCAGTGCGAATATTGCCTGAACGGCAACGACAGCGCCTGCGCGGAATACAAACTGATGGGCTTCCAGGTTCAGGGCGGCTATGCGGAATACGCCGTGGCTCCCGCCCGCAACGTCATCCCCGTTTCGGAAAAACTCTCCTTCGAGGAATGGGCTTCGATTCCGTTGGTATTCGTTACCTCCTGGCATATGTTGTTTACGCGAGGAAAACTGCGCTGCGGCGAGACGGTTTTGATTCAAGCGGCGGGCAGCGGGCTGGGCATCGCCGCCATCCAATTGGCCAAGCTGGCGGGCGCGAGAGTCATCGCCACGGCGGGAACGGACGCGAAATTGAAACGCGCCCAAAAACTCGGCGCCAACGAGGTCATTAATTATAAAGAAAAAGATTTCGTGGCGGAGACGATGCGGATCACTAACGGGCGGGGTGTGGATCTAGTCTTCGAACATATCGGCGGCGAGACCTTCACGCGCAGCATTGACGCCTTGCGCCGAACTGGACGTCTCTGCATCTGCGGCGTAACGGCGGGTATGGAAGCCAAGATCAATCTTTTGCCCTTTTTCGCCAAACAACTATCGGTGCATGGTTCCTATATGGGATCGCTCTCGGAACAGAAAAAAGTTTTGCAGCTCGCCGAGGAAGGCAAAATCAAGCCGGTCATCGATAAGATTTTCCCCTTGCAGGAAGCCCAAGCCGCCCAACAGCGAATGCTGGATAGGAAAAACTTCGGCAAAATCGTATTGAAAAACAGTGAAGAGTGACGAGCCTCCTTACCGAGGAAAGGCTCTCGGCGATTGCAGGAAGAAAGGACCTGCCGCCCCGCCGTTGAAACGGCGGGCTATTGTCGTTTGCCCCTTTAAAGGGGCATTTGATAATAGCCCAGCCTTTCAAGGCTGGGATGAAGACTCAAAGCCCCAATGTCCCACATCATCTCCCCAGCAATCGCCGCAGTTGCTCTTCCATATCCTCCTCTTTCATGATGGAGGTTCCCACTTGGATGGCGTCTACTCCCGCCGCTTCCAGACGCTGCGCTTCTTCCCGAAGAAAGATGCCGCTCTGGCTGACCACGATGCGATCTTCGGGGACGAGATGAATGAGGTTCAACGTGGTTTCGATATCCGTGGTCAGCGTTTCGAAATCGCGGTTGTTGATGCCAATGACCTCGGCGCCAACATCGACGATGAATTGAATCTGCTCGGCGGTATGCCCTTCGGCCAGAACGTACAGCCCCAGTTCCCGCGCTTTCTGCAAAAGCGCTGCGAAAATTTCTCGATCGAGAACCTGGGCCATGAGCAGGACGGCGTCGGCGCCGAGGATGCGGCTTTCGTAGAGTTGATATTCGCCGAGGGTGAAGTCCTTGCGCAGAACCGGCAGGGAGACGGCGGCGCGGGCGGCTTGCAGATGCTCGTCGCTTCCCGAAAAATACTTGGCGTCGGTCAAGACCGAAATCGCCGAGGCTCCGGCTCGTTCATAGAGGCGGGCGATTTCCGCCGCGTCGAAATCGGCGCGGATGACGCCGGCGGACGGCGAGGCCGCCTTGATTTCCGCCAGCAGTTTCAATGGCCCCCCGCCCCGGCGCAGATCGGAACGGAAATCCCGCGCGGGCGGCGCAGCGGCGGCGGCTGGCTTCAAATCGTCCAAAGGGCGGATACGTTGGCGCTCCTCCACTTCCCGCCGTTTGTTTTCTATGATTTCCCGTAAAATTCCTTTCATTCTGAACCGGGTATTCCTATTCTTTGATGGGGAGAATTTTAAATGCGATAACACTAAAAAACCTGTGGATTTTTACGATTTTATCCATGAAATCCAATATTTCACGGTTGAATGGTTATAACTTTCAAATGTCCGATTTTTTGAGCATGGGTTTTCTTTTTCACCACGATATCCACATCGTTTCCTAGTATTCGCAAAAACCGGATTAAACGATCTATGGAAAGTCTTCCTGTATTCCCTTTGACGATCGCGGATATTTTAGTTTGGGAGATTCCCAACCATTCGCTCGCCTGTTCCACCGTCAGTTTTTTTCGACGGATGGAGTCGCGAATCTTATGGGATAGTTCGGCTTTCATCAACGCTTCTTCGGGATTAGGGAAGCCAATATCTTCGAAAACATTGCCGGAGCTATCTTCAATGGAAATTTTGGAATCATCAGTTGGAATACTTTTTTTCCTGTTCATAATCTTTTTGCGCCGCTTGAAGGCGGAGACGTATCCGCTCTTTATCTTCCCTTGGCGTTTCGATTCCTTTTTTTGATTTCTTCATAAACGCATGAAGCACATAAACCGTATCTTTAAAACGAACTGTATACACTGCCCGATAGGCGTTTCCTCGGTAATCTTCAATCAATTCCACTACTCCCGAACCATGAAATCCTTTTAACGGTTTTGCGTTGGGGTGATGTCCTCCTTTTTGGGCGTCATATAACGCTTGCCCGAAAACGGCTTTTACGGGTTTTGGCATTTTTCTTAAATCTTCCTTAGAGGAACCTACCCAACGTATCTTTTTCATCATTCATTATGGCTTTTATCGGGTTATTCGCAAAGAGGATTCTATCTCTCCCCGTTCGCAAGATTACTTGTTCATGAAAACGAATAACATCATAAATTATCCGGAACCCTAAACAAAGCGTAGGAAACCAGCCCCGTTTGATTCCCGAAAATCGGTTCCAGATGCTGGCGCAGGACGCCGTTTTGAATTTGCGGCATTCGCTGGCTGACGTCGCAGGTGGGAAGAGGAGGCGAATAGGAGACGTATTGAATGTTATATTTTTTCAAAATGGCTTTCGCCTCTTCCCAATCGGGAGTGGAGTAGAGTTTAAGCATCTCTTCTTTGCGATGGCCGACTTCGGCGCGAAAGGCTCTCTTGGCGGGATCCGTTACTTCATTGATTCCGCCGCGCCATAACCCTTCATGATTCACCCACCCAATGATCGTTGGCCGTCCCGTGCAGGCGGAAACGGCGTTTTCCTGGCTGTAGGCGCAGCCGGGAAGTTCGACGATGATGTCATCAGGTCTCGTGTTTTGGCGTACGTATTGGATGATTTCGTATTGTTGGGGCATGGAAGCTTTCATGAAAGCCAATCCGTCCAGCGTAATCAATCGGCCTTGCGTGGGCATAGCGAAGAGCGAGGCGAGCGTGAATATCGGTCCAGCCAGGCCGATGAGAAAAACGGCGATGACGGGAATCAAAACAAAAGTTTTGATTTGCCGATTGTCCAGCCTTTTCATGTTTATGACCAAGAGATAAGGCAAGCTGACGCCGAACAGCAGCCAGGCGGCGAAATGAAACTTGAACAGCGTATTCATGCGCGC
This sequence comes from Candidatus Omnitrophota bacterium, assembly GCA_040755155.1. Classification (NCBI taxonomy): domain Bacteria; kingdom Pseudomonadati; phylum Candidatus Omnitrophota; species Candidatus Omnitrophota bacterium. The sequence continues at coordinate 27,518 of JBFMBP010000130.1, forward strand.
CAGGTTGATTCCATAGGTGTCTCGCAAATATATGACTTCACAACCCGCGATGGCGGACCAAGCCAAAGCGCAGGCGATCAGGGCGAAGGTTTCCCGTCCATGGCCGCAGGCGCGCCGCTGGCGGCTGGCCCAGACGCTGGAGACGGCGAAAATCCAAAAGAGTAAAGCGAAAACGAAGGCGGCGGCGCAAGCGATATAGCCATACCAGCCCCAGATAATCACGAAGGCGACGCCGAACATAGCGGCCAAAAAGCCGATCTCTTCCCAACTCCAAGTCTTGCGCATCTCGTAAACCATCAAGTAAAGAACCGCGAGGCTGACGGCGAAATGAATGCCGAAAACGAAGAAAAATTCGCCCAAGCCCGTGCGGTAGGGGCTGGATTGCAGAAGATGGCCATGCAGCGGCGGATCGAAATGAAGCCAGAAGGGCGCCGCAATAAAATAAGCGAGAATGGGAAGCGCCAGGAAAACGGCCTTCATGATAAGGCGGCTGAGTGATGCGCCCTTGATAGGGTAATAGAAAGGAATCCCCAGAATTTTCGTTCGCATCCAGCTTGTGTTTTTGTTGACGATCGAACGCAATAGGCCGCTGACGGCGACGGCGCAGAAAAAGATGGCCGCCACGGGAAAATCGAACATATTCGTAGGAAAAAGGAAGGCGCACGACAAGGCGGCGCAAACCAGAAGCGGCCATTCGAAGCGTAATAGTGCACCGAAGGAAAGCCGGACGAATGCCCGGTAAAAAGCGTAGGTCAGCGCAATGAAAAGCAAGAAGAAGGGCATGTCGTTATAATGTGGATGCAAATCGCCCCATACGATGGAAAAGAAGGGGTATTCGTTAATGAGAGGATTTTGCGGCGTATCTTGAATGATGCGCGTTGTATTCCAAAGATAGCCATTGCGCCATTCATATAAATTCGTAGGAAATCCGGCGTATTTGAGTATCAAAGTTCCCCCCGCGATATTGCCCATAAACAAAGTGCAGACGACTGTCATTAGCGCCCAGCGGCAGCGTCCAAACAAGGCGCGCCCGATGACGAAAGCCATCGAAGCCGCCATCGCCGCCACGGACGCGATGGATAGGTTGTAGGCGTATTCCGTAGGAATGCCCGTCAGTTTCGCAGGAATGGAATGGAGCAGATAGCCGCCGTAATGGTAATTGACGCTGGCGCCCAACAGCCAGGGATCGGGCGGGGGAATCTGCCGCGCCGCGGTCAGCGCGTTGAGCAGCATCAAGTCCATCGGCTTTTCTGTAGAGTCGATGTTCGGGTCTTCGCGCCGCGCCAGAACGATTAATACGAATACAAGGATAGTAACGATCTCGCCGTTTATAGCCGTTCGCCAAAACCGTTGTATGCGCTTTTGAATCCAAGCGGGATTGAGCATAAAAAGATAAAGCGACGCGCCGAAGAGAAGAATCGCCACGCAAAGAACGCCCAAAGCGCTGAAAGGAAACCCGACCGAAGCTAGCAACCATGACAATACGCCCAACAGCAGCCAGCCCAGCGGGCGGGCGGCAAGCATCCCCCCTTCCGGCATCCGCCGGAACGCCTTCATGGATATCGGCAAAACAATAACGCCGAATACAGTCAGAACGATATACCAGGTTAAAGCGAGCAAAAGATCGTTGAGCATAGCATCCCTTCCGGCAAGAAACGTCGAATCATGCAGTTCTTAAAAAAAACGCCGCCTTGAGACCCTTAAATGGTATACCCATATCTTTGAAATCAAAGGACGCTCGACTGAGCAGCAAGGCAATGTTATTTTGCCCCTGATCGAACCATTGCTTTCCGGCTAACCCAAAATTCGGCTATTATAAGAGGCTCTTGCAAAATTAATAAAATCCGCTTTTAAATTCTCCCCCCAAGCTTGGGGGGAGTTAGAGAGGGGTTGATTATGTTAGACTTAAAGCAACCCCCTCCTAACCTCCCCCAAGCATGGGGGAGGAATTATGGAGTTTTGCAAGAGGCTCATGATTAACGATCCATCGGCTCGATAAGGAAGCGGAGAAAAATGAATATTCGTAAAAATCGATTTGGCCTATTAATAATTGCATTGACTCTATCCGCCGCTTCAGCCAACGCGGACTTGAAGCCGGTCTATTCTCGCCAAGGCATGGCCGCCGGACCGGAAGCGAACGCCGTCCATGCGGGAGTGGAAATATTACGGAGCGGCGGCAATGCTTTCGACGCGGCGGCGGCCATCGGCTTTGCGCTGGCGGTAACCTACCCGGAAGCGGGTAATTTGGGCGGAGGCGGTTTTCTTACGGGATTGACCGCCGACGGCCGCCGCATCGCGCTGGATTTCCGGGAAAAAGCGCCTTTAGCGGCGAAGCGGGATATGTATCTATCCGCAACGGGCGTCGTTGTGTCGGGATTAAGCGCCGATTCGTTGCTAGCCGTAGGCGTTCCCGGCGCCGTTCATGGCTTGCTAACAATGCAGAAAGATTACGGAACGCTGCCCCGCGCCGGCATCCTCGCTCCCGCCATCCGATTGGCGGAAAAAGGATTCTCCGTAAGTTACGTCTTCGCCAAATCTCTCGCCGGCGAGAAGACGAAAAAACGCTTGACGAAATTCGATACCACCGCCTCAGTCTTTTATCCCAACGGCGAACCGCTAACTTTCGGCGATCTCTTCCAGCAACCTGATCTCGCTAAGACGCTGCGCTTGATTCGGGATCATGGCGCCGAAGGATTTTATCAAGGAGAGACGGCGCAACGCCTGACCGGCTATATGAAGAAACTCGGCGGCATCGTCTCGATGGAAGATTTGGCGAATTATTCCTGCGTTTATCGCGATCCCATCGTTTTTTCTTATAAAGGGTATGAACTGATGACGCTGCCCCCGCCCAGTTCGGGCGGAGTTGTCCTAGCTCAGATTTTGAAACTCATCGAGCCGCTGCCGCTCAAAGCGATGCGCTATCATTCCGCCGCTTACATTCATACGATCGTAGAAGCGGAGAGGCTGGCTTTCGCCGACCGGAATTATTACCTAGGCGATCCTGATTTCATTGATATTCCAATGGAAAAATTGCTATCGGACGAGTACATCAACCAGCGCCGGGAGTTAATCCCATTTCTGCGCGCAGGCGACAGCCAAGGAACGGCGCATGGCGGAGCGGAATCGCTAGAGACGACGCATTACGCCGTCGTCGACGCCGCCGGTAATGCGGCGGCCATCACCTACACGCTGAATGGCGGCTACGGCGTGGGCGCCGTTGTGGAAGGCGCGGGATTTTTGCTGAACAACGAAATGGACGATTTCACCGCCAAGCCCGGCGCGCCCAATATGTACGGCCTGATGGAAGGCGAAGCCAACGCCATCGCGCCGGGAAAACGTATGCTCTCTTCCATGACGCCGCTTATCGTCACGAAAGAGAATCAATTCGCTTTTACTATCGGAACGCCCGGCGGTCCGACGATCATCACGACCAATCTGCAAATTTTTCTAAATATAGTAGAATTTGGAATGAACATCCGCGAAGCCATCGACGTCAGGCGCTTCCATCATCAATGGCTGCCGGACAAAATAACGCATGAGAAATACGCCTTCTCGCCGGAGACGATGGATAAACTGGTGGAGATGGGCTATAAACTGGACGAAACGAACCAATTGGGATTCGCCGCCGGAATCCAACGGATCGATGGAGTATTGGCGGGATACTCGGATGGTCGGGGAGACGGATTGGCGGAAGGCTATTGAGCGAATGCGTTAAGGTGAAAATATGATTTCAATCGTTCAATCCAAAATGGGGATTCCAATTCGGTTAACGGATGAACGGTGGACGCATATAACGGAAGAGCATTGCGAAATGGCGGGATTGCGGATAGAGATTCTTGAGACGATTTCTAATCCTCAACGGATATTTATAGGAAACGATGAAGAACGATTGGCAATTAGAGAATATTCTTATGGATTGTATCTTGTTGCCGTTTATCGCGAATGGGAAAATGATGGTTTTGTAATTACGGCATTTTTGACTCGCAGGATTCGCAGTATGGAAAGGAGACATCAATTATGGCCATAGCGGAAATACAGAATTACTTAAAATTGATGCCCGCAATTAAAGAAACGCCTCAACATACTCTTTGGGTTTCTTACGATCAAGAGGCTGATGTTTTATATATTAATTTTAAAAAACCAAGTTGCGCGACCGACAGCGAATTGACGGAAGAAGATGTTATCGTTCGATATGAAAAAGAGGAAATTATCGGCATGACCGTACTTCACGCCAGTAAACGAGTTTGATGGTGTAGACGGTTTCGATCCATAGATATTGGTTACGTAGTTATCGGTTCATCGTTAGTTAAAAGGGTGGGCTTAAAGCGAAGCGTAGCCCACCATTGTAACGAAGGTATTTTCGCCATGTTAATAGAAACGTCCGCCGCAGCCCTATTGGGCTTATCGATATACAGTTGGTTTATCGAACCGCATCGATACCGGATCATGCGGCATAAAATTCAAATGAAAGGCCCATCCATCAAGCCATTGGCGATTTTGCAGATTTCCGATCTACATTTCTATCGTGGGCAAACCTCCCTCCAGCGCTTCCTCGAGGAATTGACGAAATGGGCGGTGGATTTGATCTTCATCACGGGAGACCTTATCGACGACGATTCCGGCATCGATTTATGCCTGGAAGCCTTGCGGCCGCTTCGCGCCAAGTACGGCTCATACTGCGTCTTCGGCAATCACGATTACGATTGCGTCGATTGGCGCCATCTGTTCCATCGCACCGGCAAGCCATTGAAAGAGATGAAGCGCCGTCCCAACGACTCGAAGCGTTTGGAAGCGGGACTCTATTCGCTGGGGATTTCCGTGCTGCATAACCAATGGACGCGCATCGCCGTTGATGGCGGCGCCGTCGCCGTCGTCGGCGTGGACGATCCCTATAGCGAAAGGGACGACATACCCGCCACCTTTCGCGGCTATCGCAAAGAGGAACCTTGTTTCGTGCTGGTTCATGCGCCCGACCGCTATCGGGAACTCTCCGAAGCGGGCGCTGACATGGTGTTTTCGGGACATACGCACGGTGGACAAATTCGCATTCCCTTCGCCGGACCGGTTATCACCCGCTCAAAGGCGCCGAAGCGGTTCGCATCTGGCTTCGCCCGGTTGAACGGGACGCTGTATCATGCAACGCGCGGCGCTGGTTCCAGCCGCCTAACGCGGCCCCGGTTTTCCTGTCCGCCGGAAGTGAATCTATTCGAGATCGAATTCGTTCAGGAAGATAAGCCGAAAAATTCCTTTGCCGAATGAATTTCTTTGCGTTATAATAAAAAATATTATGGCTGATATTTTTTCCATTGCCCTTTCCGGTTTGAACGCCTCCCGCAACCGTATGTTGACGGCGGCCAATAATTTGGCCAATCTCAACACCCCCGGCTACAAAGCGCAGCGCGCCGATTCCGCCGCTTTGCCCGGCGGCAACGGCGCCGCGACGGACAGCGTTTCCTTCTCTCCCCAAGCGGGCGCTTTAGTTCCAACCGGCGATCCGTTGGATTTGGCGATTGCGGGAGAAGGCTATTTTCAAGTCGCCGATGGAACGGGCGGCGTGGCATATGCGCGGGATGGTTCTTTTCGTCCTGACTCCAATGGAACTTTAGTGAATTCTCAAGGAATGCCGCTCTCCCCAGCGATTACGGTTCCCCCCAATGCCGCCAGGGTTTCCATCGGCGAGGATGGAACCGTTACCGCGAACATGGCGGATGGAACCACCGCCAATCTGGGCCAGATTCAATTGACCCGCTTCAACAATCCCGGCGGGCTTTCCCGGCAAGGCGGCAATCTATTGACGCCCACACCCGCCGCTGGAACTCCGCAATCGGGCGCGCCGGGAACGGCAGGCCGAGGCGCCATCCTCAGCGGCTATCTGGAATCCTCCAATGTCAACATCGCGGAAGAGGTCATTACGCTGCTCAATGAAGAAAACATGACGAAAGCCAACGCCGCCGTCGTTAGAACGGCGGATGCGATGCAGAAAACCCTCCTTGACGTTAAGGCGTAATCCCGCTCCTAGTACTCTGTGACATTTATAATTGTCCCCTCGCCCTCTGGGAGAGGGTTAGGGTGAGGGGATTATAAGTTTAATAATATCAACCCTCACCTAACCTCTCCCCATCTTGGGATAGGAATTTAAAAACAACAATCTCAATGCAGGTTGATATAACTCTTGTTACGCGTTTAGATATATGGGGACGCCGCGTGTGACGCTTTCTACGGCTGCCATCTAACCACTAACCACTGTTCACTGTCTTTAAGGCTTGCGGCGGGGATTGCGGCGGGAATAGCCGCGGACGCGGCGGACGGTTTTCACGCCTTCGATGCCAAGCAATTGCTGCATGATCGTATTCAGGTGATTGATGCTGGTCACATCCACGTCGAAAAGAAAGGAAGCTTGCGTGCTGGTCGTAGAACTTTGACAGCCGGTGATGTTGGTTCCGGTGGAAGAGATCATCTGCGACAAATCGCTGAGCAGATTGTGGCGGTCCCGCGCCCGAATCTCCAAAGAAACCGATATCCGTTCTTTATGATCCCCTTCCCAAAAGAGCGGCATGATGCGGTCGTTGTCTTGGCGGGCGTATTTTAAATTGGAACAAGTCGTTTTGTGGATGGTAACGCCCCGTCCCCGCGTAACGAAGCCGATGATCTCATCTCCCGGCAGCGGGCTGCAACAGCGGGCGCGGCGATACATAATGTCGTCGATGTCTCCCATGTGCACGACGGTTTTATTGATGGCGGATTCGTCGCTGGCCGGTTCCGGTTTTTTGTCGGCCTCCTTCGCTGGTTCTTGCGATTTGGCCTTTTGTTTGAGCAGGCGAAAAAGCACTTGCTTGGTGGATATGCGCCCGAAGCCGATGTTGACGAAGAGATCGTCGAGGTCTTTTTGATCCAGCGATTCGACGATCTCTTCCGCCGCCGGGGAATTATAGAACTCCAACGGCTTGTAACCCGCTTTCTTCAATTCCTGCGTCAATTGGTGTTGACCCATTTTCAGCAACTGATCCCGGCCGGATTCGAGAAGGTAGCGCCGGATTTTGTTGCGGGCGGAAGCCGTCGTTACGATCTCCAGCCAGGCGTGAGTGGGATGGCTGCTCTGATAAGAGAGGATTTCCACCACGTCGCCGGTTTTGAGGGAATAATTGAGAGGAGCAATGCGTCCATTCACCTTGGCGCCGCCGCAACGGTTGCCTAATTCGGTATGGATTTTATAGGCGAAATCGATGGGCGTGGAATTTTTGGGCAAGGCGATGACGGAGCCTTTGGGCGTGTAGCAATAGACCTCGTCGGAAAAGAGATCGGTGGAGAGCGATTTCAGAAAGTCGTCCGGATCTTGAGTATCGGGCAGGTTGGTGGAGAGGTCCAGCCATTGCAAGTCGCGGCCTACGCGGCGTTGATGAGATTCCTTGTAGCGCCAGTGAGCGGCGATTCCGTGCTCGGCGATCTGGTGCATTTCCTGCGTGCGGATTTGAATCTCCATCATGCGCCCGTGCGGACCGAGAACGGTCGTATGAATGGAACGGTAATTATTGGGCTTGGGATTGGAAATATAATCCTTGAAACGGCCTTCCACCTGTCTCCACATCGTATGCACTTCGCCGAGAATGGCGTAGCATTCGCCGATGGTCTCGCAGATGACCCGCAGGGCGATCAGATCGTAAATCTCGCTGAACGATCGGTTCTCCCGCACCATCTTCATATAAATGCTGTAGAAATGCTTGGCTCGTCCTTCAACGCTGACGTGGAATCCCTTATCCAGAAGCGCCTTTTCCAATTCGCGGCGCGCCTGGCGGATGATCTCTTCCCGCTCCCGCCTTTTCAGCGAAACCTTTTTTTTGATATAGCGGTATTTCTCCGGATTGAGAAACATGAGACAGCGGTCTTCCAACTCCCACTTGATCTGCCCCAAACCTAAGCGGTGAGCCAGAGGAGCAAAGAAGCGCAGGGTATTCTTGGCGATATGAATTTGCTTGCTGCGCGGAAGGTGTTGAAGCGTTCGCATATTATGAAGGCGATCGGCTAATTTGATGACCAGGGCGTGGGGATCTTTAGCGGTGCTGACCAACATGCGGCGCAGATTTTCGAGTTCGGTTTCGTTGCGGTCGGCGGAACTGATTTGATTGACGTTTTTGCTGACGTTGGTAACTTGTTGCACCAGAGTCGCAACGTTTTCGCCGAATTCGCGCTTTAAGTCCTCGTATTTATAGCCGGTATCCTCCAAAACGTCATGGAGAAGTCCGGCCATTATGGTATCAGCATCCAATTGATATTCCGCCAGCGTTTCGGCGACGCTGATAGGATGGACGATATAGGGTTCGCCGCTGACCCGCTTTTGCTCGCTATGCGCGGCGTAAGCGAAGAAATAGGCTTTACGGATGCGTAAAATGTCGTTTTCAGGAAGATAATTGCGCAGAATGAGTTCCAGGATAGGAAAATCGTCTTCGATATCCATTGAGGTAGGAATAGGAAGTAACGTATCGGCCTGCGGCGTCATGAGGAGTTCCTCCAGGACTCCATTTTGCTTGATCCCAACAATAATTTATAGCAGCTCAACCCCTCCTTGGTTAACATTATATCTCTTTTGTTTCAAGGCGGGCGCCAAGGGCAAGGTTGTTCAGCATCTCTTGATAACTTACAAACAACCTTGCCCTTGCCACCCCGACTAGGAGACTGAGAGATTAGATATTTTTAATTACTAACTTTTTCCATTGCGTCATCATCGCTTCTGCGCCCGCGATCATCACCCGCGCGCGATGGGCGAAGGTATGCTGGCGGAGGATGCGTTCACGCGCTGCTTGCGTAATTTCATCCCGTTCCTGGGGATGAGATAGGTAATAATCTACTTTCGTTTTCAACTCATCCAGATTGCCATATGCCTCCATCTCTTTTCCTACGGCGAAAAACTCTCCCATGCGGCTTTGCGCATGGGAAATTATATCACTCAAGACGAAGCCGCCGCATAGAGGGATTTCGAAATCCCTTTCGTTGGGCGAGGAATGCGTAAACATCGTATGGATGTTGAGGCTGATTTGAGAAGAGCGGAATAGATCGAAGCCTTCCTGCATTGTCAGATAACGCCCTTGATAGGCGTCCTGCATTCCATGCTTCGCTAAAATGGCGCCCCAATCCAGCGAGCCGTAGACTTTTATGGGAAAATCTTTCAATGCGGCGATGACTTGCGCGCGTCGGGCGCAATTGAATTCCAGGTTGAAATAATAGCGCAGCAAATTTTCATCCGTCATATTCTTCTTGGCGACGGTTTGGCGCAGAATCCGCAAGAGGCTATCGCGCTCTTCGCCGGGGGAAAATCGTTCTTGAATCGCACGCGCTGCATCGAATTTAAAATCACTCAGTTTTTCATCGACGATAGATTCGATTCGTTCGACAGTGGAGTTTGGCAGATGGCGGCGAATGCGGCTGACATCGAATATCGATCCCACAAAGGAAACGACGCTCGCCAGTTCGGGACGATAATTCGCCTGAATATTCGGCGAAGCGCATAATGGGATATCGCCGCCCATTCGAGCGCCCATGCGTTCCAAATCCGGCGCCTGGGAGGGATCGACGGGAAAGGCGATGTCGAAAGGGCCGTGGCGGCCTGGCGGCAAGTTGACGGGATCGTCAACGTACCAAATCATGCGGGGAATCGGCGCGTCATGAATCGATCCTCCGAAAAAGTGGGTGGAGGGGAAATCGACGATGGCGATGGCGTCGGGACGGAATCGCAAAACTTCCAAATTGGCTTTTAAGGCGGCGGGGGCGTCTGCCAACGACTCCAGCGAGAGGATGCGAACCTCTTTGCCTTCGCTGGCGAATCCCTCGGCCAGTCCTTGCGCCAATGTTTCCCAGCAGCCGCTTTGCAGCGCGAGGACGGCGATTTTTTCGATACGGCGAATGGGATGATGCTCGTAATGACGGGCGAATTCCTCGCGCAACGCTGGAAATTTTACACCTGCTTCCGAAAAGGATTTTTTGACGATTGCTTCATAATTCAACCAGACGGGGCGGGGATGCAACGCTCCAACCAACTCGCCAGGGAAGCTGCGATATTCGGAATCGACGAGATGAAAGGGATACAGTTCCGATTCCAACGCCTGGCGCAATTGCCCTTCTACATTTTCTCCAACGATCCAATAAACCAAGGGAGAAGCGATCAGCGCCGATAGATCGAATAGGGAAAAAGCCGCAAGCAAAAAACCGGGATCGGGTTCGATTATAATGAGCGGCCGGGATTGGATGGGGCGGCGTTGGAAAAAATTCAAACCATGCCCTGCGCCTATATGGAAGAGAAACGTCCAGGCTTGATCCGGCTTCCAGGTTGACATCGCTTGAAGAAACGCCTGCGTCTCCGCTGCGCCGCTCTGCTCGAGGTCGGTCCAATATTCGCCGCCATCGAGGAGTATCTTTTTGCAGCGATGCAGTTCTCTTGACGCTGTTTCGACGAGAATGTCTTCCCTCACCGTTTGCCGGCGCAATAACTCCGCCAAGTCTGGACGGCGAGCCGCCAGCGCTTGCAGGTTGCGGCGCCGACAATCGCCTTCGAGTTTAGATAAGGGAATCCAGGCCATATTCATCCATCGCGGAAATCGTCCAATTGCTTCAATCCCCGTTCGTCCATCATGCGCAGAATGCCTTTCAGAATATCGCGCACGATCGCCGGGCCTTGATAGACGAAGCCGGTATAGATTTGCAGCAGCTGCGCTCCCGCCGCCAGTTTTTCCACGGCGTCTTCGGCGTTGAAAATTCCCCCGCAGCCGATAATGGGAATCTTACCCTTCAGTTCCGAGGCCGCCAATCGTACAACTTCCGTCGAACGCTGCCGCAGCGGTTCGCCGCTCATGCCGCCGCTTTCGCGTCCGCCGGTTTGGTTAGTGGTATTGGTAGCGATGACGCCGTCCAGTCGCAGTTGCCGAATGACGCCGAGGGCTTCCCGGATTTGCTCGCCGCTCAAGTCGGGCGCAAGTTTGACGCATAGCGGCTTGCGTTTTTCTCCGGCGGCGATTTCGTCCATTTTCTTTTGCATCGCCGCAAGCAGTTGAGCTAATTTCTCTCCCTCTTGCAGCGTCCGCAGATTGGGCGTGTTGGGCGAGCTGACGTTGACTACGAAGAAATCACCGAAGCGGTAGAGTCGTTCCAGCGAAATCGTATAATCCTCAATCACGCGGCCTATATCGTCCGCCGGAGTATCGAATTGCTTGCCGAGGCTGACGCCCATCATCGCGGTGGGTGAACGGTTTTGGCTTTGCTTTCGCGTCAAGAGATCCGCCGCCGCTTGCGAGCCGCCATTATTGAATCCCATGCGGTTCACCAATGCGCGGCTATCAGGATAGCGGAAAAGGCGGGGTTTGGGGTTGCCCGGCTGAGGACGCGGCGTCAAGGTTCCGATTTCGAAATGAGAAAAGCCGAATGCGTCCCACAAGTCCGTACAAACGGCGTTTTTGTCGAAGCCGCCCGCCAGCCCGATAGGATGCGGCAGCCGCCGCCCCCAGATTGTCCGTTCCAACCGCGAATCCTGCGGCGCCAGCATGCGATTTATGATGGACTTAAAAGGACGACATAATCCCATGCGAGAAAGAACCAGTTCATGAATGAATTCTGGATCGAACCGAAAAAGAATCGGCTTGGCGGCGTATTGGTAGAAGAGATTGAAAGGCGTCATCATCGTACTATCGCCAGCTCCGCAAAGTATTCAGCGCAAATAGAGCCTTCATCAAAAAATCGATAGCCATCATAATAAATCATGTTGCCTCGCCGCCGCCCATTGAGCAAGATGGACGGTTTGGAGCGATCGTTGAAACCTTGGGAAGCGCCAACGAAGCCGTATATAATCTCAGCGTATGGAAAATGAAAACAGGTAAAAATTATGAAGAAAATAAAACAGTATAGTATGGCATTCGGGCTTCTCTGCGCCGCTTCGATTTTCCTGGCGGGATGCGCCACGGCTTCAGGCGGTACTATGAATTCCAGTTCCACGAAATCGTTTTCGAGTTCAGCGGGCAAAGATTCCGCCTCGATTTCAGAGAAAAGTTCTATCCATGCGGGCGGCAGCGTCAGCGCGGGTTTTACTAACCGCTAACAATTATCCAACGTGGAATCTTTCCAACTAATCGATTATTCTTTGAAAGAAGATGGCGCCGCGGGCGATTGGCGCCTCTTCATTCAAGGTTCATGGCATTTCCGGCGCTTGCTGGAAGAGGCTTTCCCCGCTCTTTTCTTCATGGATGCGACGCTGTCCCTTCCATCGGATTTTTCCTGGGGCGTGCAGTTCAAGCCGCTCTCCCATTCCACCTGCGATCTGTTGGAGGATTATTTATCGCTTCTGCGCGACGCTGTTTATCGCCGCGGCGTTCTCGATCTCTGCTTTGCTCTATCATTTCAATCTTCCGACAGAGCATGGGATGACGCGGAGAAGCGGAAAACGGACGACCGCAGCGAGGCGAAGCGGATCGCCTGGAAGCTGACGGATTTCATCCGGCGCTATCCCATCTACCGCGATTCTTCCGTCATCGCCGCCGTTCCTTCTTATTCCGCCGGACAATCAAGACAATCCGCCTTTTGGCTAAAATGGATAGCAAGAGAAACGGGTTTATATAACGCCGCTGGCTTTCTGGAATATTCCCGCCAAGACTCAGCTATGAAGGCGGAAACTTCTATTTTCGCAGAGAAATCCATTGTTTTAGTGGACGATTTGTCTCATCCAGAAATCGGCCTCGACAAAGCGGAAAAAGCGTTGCGGCAAGCGGGCGCCGCAGCGATTTTCGGTTTGACGGCGGATGGCCTTATCAAGGAGCAACGCGATGACGCCGGATGAAATCGCCATTTTGCAGATGGTAATGACGCCCGGATTGGGGGGAAGAAGTTTAGAGCGGATTCTTACTAAAATCCAACGAGAAAATCTTTCTCCTGCAGATTTTCTTAGTCTCTCCCCGCAAGCGATGGCCTTGGAATACGCTCTAAAGCCGGAGATCGTCCGCGTTCTTCATGAATTGCTCGCTCAGGCGCAGAGTATGGCGCAACGATTGGAAGAGCATCGCATCAAAATGCTTATCAAAGGCCGCGCTGAATATCCCCATCGTCTACAATCGCGGGGAAAAGATGCGCCAGCGGCGGTATTCGCGCGCGGCAACGAATTGCTCTTTCCTCAAAGCGCCATAGGTTTCACAGGACCGCGGCGTCCCACGCCGCAAGGCGCCAAAGCGGCCAACCGCTATGCGGCGCGTTTGTCGCAAATCGGCGCCAACATCGTCAGCGGTTACGCAGATGGCGTCGATCTTTCCGCCCATCAGGGCGCGTTGGAAAGCGGCGGAACGACGACGTTGGTTTTGGCTGAAGGCATCCTGCAATTCCGTATAAAGAAGGAAATCGCGCCTTACCTGCGCGAGGGCAATCATCTCGTCGTCTCGGAATTTTCCCCCAATAGCGCATGGCTGGCCGGATGCGCCATGCAGCGCAATCGAACTATCTGCGCCTTATCCCAAGCCGTAATCGCCGTAGAGCCGGGCGTGAAAGGCGGCGCCTACGCCACGGCGCAGGCGGCGTTAAGGTTGAAGCGTCCGTTGTTTGTTATAGGGGATGCGGACCGAAAATCCGGCAGCGAGGGAATACGATATTTTCTTGATCACGGCGCGGATTTATTGCCTTACGGCGATGAAGACGGCGCCGTTATCGATTCGATTTTGGAGGCATTGAGCAAAAAAGAAATTTCCGCCGCCGCCGAAGAGCAGCCACTGTTGTTCGATTGAAACGCCTGCGAATTGCTAATTTTTCCAATTAAAAACGATCGGTTCGGCTTAATAACCACGGTTTGGATCCCACACCGGCGCTGCGGCGGCGAACGGATTTCGTTTCGGCTTGATCTTGCTGGGCCTCATTCGCCGATTCTTTCTCTTTATGGAATGCCGATCCCGCCGTACGGGCTAATCCGACAGGTACGCCGATAGCCAGGTCTTTAATTGGCGCGTCGATCAACAATTTTTTGAAGGGATAGAGAATCCGGCCTACTCCCGCCGGCGCCTTGTCTCCCTCCGGTTGATAAAAACCAAGAGTAACTCCGCTGGCGACATCCTTGAAGAATGAAAAGACGGCGTCGAAGCCGCCTGGCTTTTTTTCCGTTATGGTTTCGGCGGATTTGTCCGCCGCCGCATTGGATTCGACGGATTTTTCCGTTTTCGTCTTCCGAGCGTTGACTCGGCCAAATCCGGCGCGGGTCCGCGAGCGGCTTTTCACCGTCTTCTTGGTCTCTTCCGTCATCGAGGGCGAAGCAGAATCCTCCTTCTGCTTGTCGTCCCAATATGATGTTGATATGCCCGAATCGACCGGCTCCGGCGTTTTGGAAAAGACGGAATTGAACGAACTAGCGGAAACGTCAGGCGCATTCAAGGCTCCGGCCGTTTGAACCGGGGCGGATTTGGGGATCAAGCCGAAAGCCCCCCCTTTTCGCGGCGATAAGGAAGGCGCATTTAGAGAGTTCGATTGGATTTCCTCCGCTTTCGCCTTGCGGTAAGCCATATAGTTATTCAAATCGTTCAAAACCCTTTTCTCGAATTCTTCGCCTTGCGGAATATCAGCGGGCATGTAGGGAATATATTTCAAATATTCTTCGTTCGTTTCCGCCGCGAGGGAGGGAAGGGAAGCGCTTGAATCTGAAACGGCATCGGCGGTCCTTGCCGCCGGTCTCGCCGCCGCTAAATTCGACGCCATCGGCGCCGATGGGCGATAAGTAGGCGGCTCCAGCGCTTGCAATTGGGCGGAAGTCAATTTTGTCCGATTGAGCACATTCTGAAAGGTGAGATCGCTCGGCGCTTTAGGAGTTTGGACAGCGGATGGCGATAATTGGCCACCGTTATGGATGGAGTGAAGATTTTTCCCCAGGGAAACATAAGGATCGGCCATTTTTTCCATTCCTTTCGGCATGGCATGAGTTCAACCGATCCTTAGTGCAGATTTTATGCCAGTTGCGCGGCGGGCGGCGCTTCGTTTTGAGCCTGCCCTGCGCCGTTTCATGTTTTTTCCAGAAAATCCTGTTCGTTAAGAATTTCTTGCATGAAGGTTTCTTTCACTATTTCCTTTTGCCAGCGGCGATGTCTTTTAAGCGATTCTTCTCGTTTCTTTCGCGCCAGGGCGATGAAGCGATCCGTCTCGACTGGACCCAGCTGATCCAGTAAGGCGTAAATCCCTTTCTTTACAATTAGATCGTCCTCAAGATATCGTTCTGGCTTCATAGCAATTCCTCACTTAAGCAAAACTGCGCCGGATTCATCGCAGGTATTTTACTATTGATCTTGCGGCGCTTCGCTATGAGCCTGCCCTGCGGGGCTGCGCCGCTATTGCGTTTTCACGATACGAAAGCCAAAACTGGAGTTATCCCGGTTGGATGGGATGTTATTGTTTCGGTATGCCGACCGGCAAGTCCAGGCGTAGTCGTTCCAACTGCCGCCGCGAAGCACGTTGAACGAGCCGCCGGTTGGACCCGTTGGATCAATTTGGGATTCATCGCGATATCTCCCATACAAATCCTGGCACCACTCCCAAACGTTGCCGTTCATATCGTACAGTCCCCAGACGTTGGGCGTCTTTAATCCTACTTCATGCGTTTTCGTCTTTGAATTGGACGCTTGCCACGCATAGTCGCTGATTTGCGTATTGCTCGGATCGTCGCCCCAATAAAACGCCGTCACGGTAACCGCACGGCAGGCGTATTCCCATTCCGCTTCCGTCGGCAAGCGAAACGTTCCTAGCCCCAACTGGTTCAATTTTACGAGGAAGGTTTGGCAATCGAACCAGGACACTTTTTCCACTGGAAGGTTTAATCCCTTAAAATTGGAAGGATTGTTCCCCATCACCACTTGCCATTGCGCCTGTGTTACCTCGTATTTTCCCATATAGAAACTTTTAGAGATCGTAACTTGATGCTGCGGCCCTTCATCCGCATCGCGAGCCGTCTCATCGCTGGGGCTGCCCATAATAAAGGTTCCGGCGGGGATCAACGACATCTCTAATTGTTTGACGCCATCAGGAAGGGGAAGAGGAATTGTGATGGTTTGATTATCGGAGACTCTGGACGTAGGTGTTGAGGTAAATGGAATGGAGGTTTTCGTTGGCGTAAACGATGGAGCCATCGTCGGCGTCGCCGTCGAAGCCAAGGCGGGAGTAATCGTTGGAGTAAGCGTCGGAGTCATCTTTGGCGTTAATCTGGGAGTAGACGTCTGAGTGAATATTGGCCTAATTGTCGGCGTTAGGGAGGGGGTCGGCGTTTTAACCGGGATGGGCGTTTTCGTAGGCGTAGAAGAAGCTGTTGGCGTGTTGGTCATTGTAGGAGTGGAGGTAGGCGATGGCGTTGCGGTGGGAGTATTGGTGTTTGTCGGCGTCGGTGTAGGAATCCCTTCTACGGCAAAGGCCACTGGGCCAGCCTCCATTTGCGAAACGCCGCCTTCGGTTTTTATCGCCAGGACGCGAAACCAATACTTTTCAAATGGCTGCGGCCCTTGAGAATAATTATCGCTCAATAGAAACGTCCTATTGCCATCAAAGCGAAAATAATAAATATCCGGTGCGCCCGTCTGGCCGAGAAAATCGTACTGCGCGCCATTTTTACTGATGTAAATATGAACGTTGGCATACTCTTCCGTCCCTGGATTGAACTTGATCGCCAAGGCTCTTTCCAATGAGGAATCGGCGTCGAAACCGCCGCTTAAATCCGTTCCATGATACAAATCGTCGGTTACAATGGCCTTATGCGCGGGAATATCGTCAGGATTGGCGATCTTTTTCAGAGCGATGGAAGCGCCTCCCGTTAAATTGAAACCTATGGGCGCAGGTTGATTTAACACGGTCGACCGATTTTGATTTTTGTCGTTTTTATATAAGCCCCAAACTCGGAATTGATACTGCGCATTTACATCCGGATTTTTCCAGACAAAGCGGCGATAGGTTCCATCGGTGGTACTCCCCAGAAAAAAATAACCGCCATCGCCTCTGCGGACATAAATCTGCCAAGCATAAACCGGTAAATCGCCGTCGTAATTCCAACGAATATCGATCAAACGGTTGCCGATGTCGTCGAAATCGGTCGATCCGGAAAGCGGTTCTTGACTGCGCTCGTCATCGAAGACTTCGACGGTATTTTGGGAAAGCGCAAAACTCGTTACATCCGTTAACATCATCCCAAAGAATATGGCCAAGAGAGAAACGATATTTTTCTTCATGATGGGTTTTTCTTCTTTCCCATATAGATTGATCGCTTCGAGATCGAATAGCCGTTATGGCAGGCTGCGCTTCGTTTTGAGCCTATTCTATATAACGAGACGTTCGGCTCTCGACGCCTAGCCCCAAAGGGGCGAAATATAACAGCCAGCGGGCAACGCCCCTGGAGAAGGATTAAATAAAAGAAATCACCCCTTCGGGGTGAATTCCTTTATATCATTCCTTTATATTACATGAATAGACGCACAGGCGCGCCTCAGCGTTCCTCTATCGCCCGATCATTTTCTCGAGTTCCTCTTCCGAAAGAATCGTAACGCCCAATTTCTCCGCTTTGGACTTTTTGGAACCGGCTTTTTCTCCTGCTATGACGAAATCGGTGCTTGCGCTCACCGAACTGGTCGCTCTGCCTCCTCGTTGGCGGATGAGTTCCGAAGCCTCTTCGCGAGTATATTTCGCCAGCGTTCCCGTGAGTACGAAGGTTTTCCCCGCGAAGGGCGAATTGGCGGCGGGGGGTGCGGCGATCTCCTGTTCGAAGCGCAATCCCGCTTCCTCCAGACGCTTTAATTCTTCCAAATTCGATTCTCGATGGAAAAAATGGTAGATGCTCTCGGCGACGGTAGGACCGATTTCGTCGATGGACGATAGCGCTTCTTCCGACAGGTCTTTCAATTCCCATAGACTTTTCCGGTTTTGCATTAACACCGATGCGAGATGGCTGCCCACATGGCGCACGCCCAGCGCGAAGAGAATGCGATCGACGGGCCGCGACTTGCTCCGCTCGATGCCGGAGCAAGTGTTTCGCGCGGATTTATCCCCCATGCGTTCCAATGACGCCAGTTGTTCATGTTGAAGGCGGTACAAATCCGATAGGCGGGCGACTAATCCTTTCTCGACTAATACATTCACCAGTTTTTCCCCGACGCCTTCGATATCCATGGCGTTGCGGCTTACGAAATGTTCGATGCGTTTTTTCAACTGATCGGGGCAGGAGAGATTGATGCAGCGGAACGCCACTTCCTCCCTCTCCCGCACGATCCCGCCGCCGCAGGAAGGGCATTTCGTTTCCAGCTCGTAAGGCTTCTGCGATCCGTCGCGCTTCTCCGCCAGGACGCGCACTACCTTGGGGATGATCTCTCCGCCTTTCTGAATGATGACTCGGTCGCCGACGCGGATGTCCTTGCGCTTGATCTCTTCAAAATTATGCAGCGTGGCATGGCGGATGACGGTACCCGCCAACGGCGCCGGCTCCAGGATAGCGCGCGGCGTAACGGCGCCGGTGCGGCCCACGCCCAGTTCGATGGCTAACAGCGTTGTTTCCGCCTCTTCAGCGGCGAATTTATAGGCGATGGCCCAACGCGGGCTTTTCGAGGTATACCCCAACCTTTCGCGGGCGGCGTAAGAATTGACCTTGACGACCAGCCCGTCTACTTCAAACTCCAACTCGCGCCGCTTGATATCCCATTGCCGCGCCCGTTCAATCACGCCCTCGACGCCCAATTCCAACGTACAGCCGGGAACGGTTCTCAATCCCCATGTTTCCAGCGCTTGCAGCAGCGCGAAATCCTCCGCATACGTTTTCCCGGCGATTTCGCCAATCGTATGGATAAAGAGATCAAGCGGACGTTTGTCCGTCTGCGCGGGATTGAGCAATTTCAGGGTTCCGGCGGCGGCGTTGCGGGGATTAGCGAAGGGCATCTCGCCTTCCTCCTCGCGTTCTTCGTTCATCTTAAGGAAGGCATGGCTAGGGATATAAACCTCGCCGCGTACGTCCAGGAATTCCGGCCAGTCCTCTCCCCGTAGAATCAACGGCAGAGACCGGATCGTCTTGACGTTTTGCGTTACGTCGTCGCCGGTCTTGCCGTCACCCCGCGTTACGGCGCGTTCGAACCGGCCTTGGCGGTAATGAAGAGAAACCGCCACGCCGTCGACTTTCGGCTGTACGACGTAGGTAACTTCTGCTCCGCCGAGTCCTTTCACAGTGCGGTTATGAAATTCCCTGATCTCCGCCTCGGAATAGGTATTGCCGATGGAAAGCATGGGAACCCGATGTTCGAAGGAAACGAAAGATTCCAACGGCTGCCCGCCGACCCGCTGCGTCGGCGAATCCGGCGTGCGGAATTCGGGATGTTTCTCTTCCAAATCCTCCAATTGCTTCAGCAGGCGATCGAATTCCTCGTCGCCGATTTCCGGTTGCGCCAATACGTAATATAAGTACTCATGCCTGCGGATATCATCTCGCAGTTGGATGATTTTATCCTTGATGTCTTCGGACATTGCGATTTTCCTGCGTATAGAAAAATGAATCGTATTTGAAAATGTATCCTATAGCCATCGTAAAAAGAAGAAAGACGAGTTGGCGAAGAACGATTTGGAATAGGAGCCGGAGATCATAGACGGCTGTATAGGAGGCATAATAACGATCAAAATCTTATTAGGAATGAAAGCGGAATCTGCTGGTAAAGCGGCAAAGCGCCTATTTTCTCAGCCTATCAAGCCATAGAACTTGATTTTTTTTACTCCTCCCGGTTTTCTTGTAAAATTATATTTGGTGAAATGCGACTTTAAAAGAGCAAATTCTTTATGAATAAGCCTTAAAGAAACGATAATGAATAATTACTGAATTTTTAACTTGACATCTCGAAACAATAATTTTAAAATTAGACAATATCTAATTTTATTGGTAATGTGGTTGGGCGTATTCATTTGTTTGACGTTTTTTTTGTTTTCTATTTTCGATTTTTCCTGGGCGCTGGGCTTTTAGAATAAGTCGGTAGTTGTCGTATCGCGTCGAATCGCGAAAAGCGCGCAGTTCCTGGGAGAAAAAGCAAGTATGGGAAATAAACAGGAGGGAAATATGTTTGTTCATGAATTGCAGTTGAAAGCGTCTGCCACCGTTCATATCAACAACGTGCACAATCCTCCCATCGATGTGGAGGGCGAAGTGACATGTTTTACCGTGGCCTGCATGCATTTTTACTGCGACAACAAAGTCCCCATTCCTTCGAAAGGCGTCGTGAAATTCTCTACGGGGAATGGCCGTGGTTTCCTCGAGTTGAATGTGGACATCATCTCTCGCATCGAACGCCCCAAAAACTTCTGGACCTGGAAATCGCCGCCGAAATATGAGGTTCGCCTTTCGCTAAGCAACAATTCTAAAGAAGCGGAAGAACGATACCAAGCGTTCATCCATCGGATGTTGTTCGGTCAAAGAACCGCTCCAAACCAACGGACGGATCAGGCGGAAAGCTATATCGCATAGTTCCGGCCGGCATTCCTGCGTTTTTTTATTAGCTCCCTAGCGTTGGCATAAGGGGCAGAAATGCGTCTTTCTGCCTGCGATAAGCCGTCTCTCAATCGCGCTGCCGCAGCGATAGCAAACCAGTCCCGTCCGCCGGTATACGCGAAGGCGCTGCTGAAATTCCCCTAATGTCCCATCCAGATGCCGGTAATCGTTTGTGGAAGAACCTCCGGCGTCGATCGCCTCGTTCAATACTTCGCGGATGCGATCCAGCAGTTGAGCGGCTTCCTTCTCCTCCAATCCGCATGCTGGACGCAGAGGAGAAAGGCCCGCTCGGAATAACGATTCGTCGGCATAGATATTTCCCAAGCCCGCTATGACGTTTTGATCGAGCAAAAGCGATTTGATCGGCCGTTTCCGTTTATGGATTTTATCGAAAAATTGGGGAGGATCGATTTCGAATGGGTCTTGTCCTAAATTCGCCCAGGGAGGGAAGTGGGATAATTCATGCGGGCGGAACAAGGCGGCGAAGCCGAAGCGCCGGGGGTCGCGCTGCCGCAATTCCTGCGAACCTTTATCCAACAAGATGCGGATATGCGTATGCGGCTCCAAGGCGTCGGTGGATTTCGTCAACAACAAGCGTCCGGACATTCCCAGATGATGAAGCAGTACATAGGGACCTGTGAGATACAGCAGGATGAATTTTCCCCGCCTCTCCGCCCGCAATATCGTCTCGCCCGGCGTCAAATGGATTAGCTCTCCTCCGCGCCGCAAATAATCCTTACGAAGAAGAACGTACTCGGTAATCCGCCGTCCGGCGATCCGGTTGTTTAAAGCCCGGCGTATGGTTTCCACCTCTGGCAGTTCGGGCATATTCCCATCCCGCGCATTCCATCGAAGGGAATTCGGCATCGCATAGCTGCATGGCGAGTCTAAGCGCGTACGATTATTATTATCGGCCAATAACGAGGCGGCTGGAATCGCTCCCAACGATTCTCGGCGTCATCGATCGTCCCGCAGGGGGATGAATTCGACTTCCGTAAACTCCTCCACCGTATCCACGTCGCCGGGGATCACCGCAAAGCCATCCGCTCCCAATAGCGAAGTGAGCATCCCCGATTCCTGCTTCCCCGTTGGGTAAGCGATCGGCGCTCCCGACGGCATGTGGGAAAGCCGGCAGCGCATAAAATGAGTCCGCGAACCGGGATTATGAACCAATTGACCCATCCGAGCGAACATAGTGGTATTGCGCCAATCCTTCCTTCCCATCATTAGTTTGATCGACGGTTTCACGAAGAGATGAAAAGAGGCAATAACGGAGACGACGTTTCCCGGCAGCCCGAATATCGGACGCTCGTCCAACAGGCCAAAGAGAATCGGTTTCCCTGGCTTCACCGACGCTTTGTGAAAAATCGTCCGCATACCCATATCCCGCAGCAGGCCGGGAAGAAAATCCCTCTCGCCCGCGGAAACGCCGCCGGAAGCGATCAGCAGATCGGCTTCTTCCACGCCGCGCCGGATCAAATCCCTCAGCGCGCCGGGATCGTCCCGCCCGATTCCAAGATCGGCGACGGGACAACGCAGGCGTTCCAATTCGGCGGCAAGCGTATAGGCGTTCACGTTGCGGATCTGTCCGGGAACGATTTCCGACTCCGGCTCCACCAATTCGTCTCCCGTCGCCAGCAAAGCGGCGCGAGGCGGTTGGCGTACGCTCACTTCCCGGATACCCTGCTGCGCCAAAAGTCCCCGTTCCACGGGACCGACGGCAATTCCGAGGGGCAGCAAGACGTCGCCCCGCCTTATTTCCTCGCCTTCGGGGCGAAGGTTTTCTCCCGGTTGCGCCGATGAAAAAATATCCACGCTATCGTTATGCGTTTTCGTATATTCCACCATGATCACGGCGTCGGCGCCCTGCGGCAAGGGAGCTCCAGTCATAATCTTCGCCGCCCAACCGGGTTGAAGCGTTTGGCGGGAAGGAGAGTCGCCCGCGAAGATGGCTTCTGCGACGTGCAGACGGACGGGGCGGTTTTCCGATGCGCCTTGGACGTCCTCGGATCGCACGGCGTAGCCGTCCATGGAGGTATTCGTAAAGGGCGGCAGGTTTTCTATAGCCGCTACGTCTTCCGCCAACGCCGCGCCGATCGAGCAGCGCCAATTGATGCGGCGAATGGGCAACGGCGTCAGATGATCCTCTATCAACCGCAACGCTTCTCTATAAGAAAGGAGGGATTCATTCATAATATTGGATATCTCCAATTCATTGCGTATATGGATGATTTCGAGAAAAAGATCGTTTCTTCGTTACCCGCTTAAAACAAGTCTACCAAATTTCTAAATTATCTACAGTGACGATGGGGCGGGAGATCAAAGTACAACTTCGTTCGAGATACAGGCAAATCCAAGGTAGAAATCAACCGGCGCGTCTCCGGACAAGCGATTCAATTCGGCAATAGTCTTCCTTGACAGGTCGATCAAAGCTGGAAGAATACTCCTAATGAAGATAATATTCTTATTCCGCCGGATTGGATAATCGTCTTCTCGCAAAAGCGTTATTCGCGCCCGAACCGCGCAAAAACCGGTGGATTGCGTTTTCCATTTCAATCCCAACAGGTAGATTCGCTAATTTACCGATAAGGCGTATTTATGAACTCTTTCGCTTCCGCGTTTCCCGACGAACGTTCATCCTCCATGAATTTATCCTTATCCAACCTCTTCGAACCGATAGCGGATGAACTGGCCGAGACGATTTCCTTATACCGGGAAACCGTTCTGCGTACGGCGGAACGCAACTATCTGCATACCTTGATTTCCGGCGGAGTTCCCTACCTGCCGGAAGAATTCCGCATCGCTACCGCCGACCGGATCGCCGAACACCTCTTGGAAAGCGACGGAAAGTGGATCCGCTCCGCTCTAGTTCTTCTTACCGCCAACGCCTGCGGATTCAACGGACTTCCCGCTCGTCAAGTAGCGGCGGCGGTGGAAATGATCCACATGGCTACTCTTGTCCATGACGACATCATCGACGAAGCTCCTATGCGCCGGGGCGTGGAAGCGGTTCATTGGCATTGGGGCAACTCCATCGCCGTTCTGCTGGGCGATTTTCTCTTTTCCAAAGCATTCAAATTGCTGCTCGCCAGCGGCTCGCTGCCTTCTCAATCTCTGTTAACCCAAGCGACCGGCCAAATGTGCCTGGGAGAGATTAAAGAATTGGTCATTTCGGATCAGGGGCTGATATCCGAAAAAGATTATATGGAGATGATCGAAAATAAAACCGCCTCCCTTATGGCCGCCGCCAGCGCTTCCGGCGCCCATCTCGGCGGATTGGATAGCCGGCTGGCGGAGTGCATGCACGCTTACGGCCATGCCGTCGGCATCGCTTTCCAAATTACGGACGACGTTTTGGATTTCACGGCTCCCACGAGCATCCTGGGAAAAGAGCAGGGGTGGGATATGCGCAACGGCAAAACGACGCTTCCACTCATCCACCTTTTACATAACGACGGCGTGGCGGCGCGGGGAATTTTGGAGAGTTCGCAGCCTTTCGAAGAAAAAGCGGCGCGCCTTCTCTCCCTCATGAACGAGATGGGTTCCATCGATTACGCTTACGACGCCGCTTCTCGCTACGGCGCAATCGCTAAAAACAACCTGGCCGAAGTGGAAAAGGTTGCCGGTTCTTCCCATAGCATCCATTCGCTCAACAACCTCGTCGATTTTATTCTTATCCGCGAACGCTAGGAAAGCAAATTCTCAATTTCTCGCATCTTTCCATTTCCTTCGCTAAATAGCGGGACGGGTAGCATGGGTTAGGCGTTAGCCAGCCCTTGAAAGATTGATCAAAGGCAGATTACGTCTTGCCTTTGCCACCCGGCCACCCGTCGCGCCGCATTTCGTCTTTTCTCAAAGAAATTCTCCGCAAGAATAAAAATTTTCCACATATAGTTTTTAATAAATTTCGCAATCTATTGAATTTCTTTTACTAACCACTGGCCACTGACCGCTGTTTTTAGGTACAATAATTTTGGAATAAATTAGAAAAACGTAATCCATCCTGAAATTCGAATGCAAAGAGGAAATCCCCATGTGCGAAAAGGATCGCCTAATTGCCGAACAATTCAAAAAGAAACTAATAGAAAACCAGATACCGGTTCGAGAGATGTTCCTGTTCGGTTCTCGCGTGCGGGGAGATTCAGACCAGGATTCCGACTTGGATGTGCTGGTGCTTTTGGATTGGAAAACTTCCGAGATGGATCGGCGGATTAGCCATTATGCTTGGGAAGTGGGTTTCGAGGCGGATGTAATCGTGCAACCGGTTGTCATGACCTATAAACAAGCCAAGGAAGGTCCGGAAAAATCCTCGTTGCTTCTAATGGCCGTGGAAGAAGAAGGAGTGAGCGTATGACGCCGGAAGATGTCAAGTCATTGGTCGATATTCGAATGAGCCAAGCCGATGAGTGCTTGGAAGATGCTCGAACTCTTTTCGCTTATGAAAAAGGATGGCGAACCATCGTAAATCGATCGTACTATGCAGCGTTTTATTCGGTTCTGGCTTTGCTCCAAACCCTCGGAAAAATACCCCGAAAACATAGAGGCGTCATTGTCCTGTTCGATGTGGAATTCGTTAAAACGGGATTGTTGCCCAAGGAACTTTCCGAAGCGCTGCATTGGCTTTTCGCATCGCGAAATAAAGAGGACTATATCAGTTTGGAACCGGTCTCTCGCGAAGAATCCGAACAAGCGCTGAAAACATCCGAAAAATTTGTTCAAGCTATACGCACGCATCTTCACCAAGAAGGTTTTCTTGAGGAATAGTCCCTATAAACGAATCGTAGTTTCCTACTCATCGTAAAAAAAATCCTCCTACCGAGATATTGCCTTGAGGATAATACGCGCGAACGTTCGACGGCTGCCGATGCCTATTTGAAAATCGTCCTAACACCACTTCCTATCGCGGTAATCGGAATTCGCCCAGCATAGGGCGTCTGGCGTCGCCAGATGCGCCAGGCGTTTTTCCAGTTCTTCTTTCTGCATGGAATAACGATAGCTATCCTTGATTTTCGAGGCGCCGTATGTCTTGGCAATTTGGAGATTCTCTTCAAAGGTTGCCATTCCGATATGTCCTACCAATGTCGTCGCTACGCCGGAGAGATTCCAAACGTATTCCAGCAATTCTTTAGGCGCCGCATTCGCTCCTACAACGTTGCGCATGACTTTCATACCCAAGACGCCGATATTTCTTTCCCGCGCGGCGGGCAATGGCGTCGCCGCGTAATCGCCGTAGAGCGTCGGCGTCAAGGCCAATATGACGACGTCGAAATCCATCGCTTCGATGAATTCCTTCGACCGTATGGCGCTGCTCATGCTGGAAAAGCCGATGAAGCGGGCGGCGCCTTCTTCTTTCAGCCGAACGGCCTCTTTGTAAACGCCTCGTTCCACCGCCGAGAAGCTGTCGTTATTGTTGACATCGTGAATGAGAAGAAGATCGACGTAATCCGTCTTCAGGCGCTGGAGGCTGCGTTCGAATTCCGACAACGCCGTCGTTACGTCGCGGGAATCCATCTTGGTGGATAGATATATGCGGTTGCGATAGGGCGCCAAAATCGCTCCAAAACGGTCTTCGCTGGCTTGGGGATAATTCCAGTGATAGCTGGGGGCCGTATCGAATAGGTTCACGCCTTCCGCTACGGCTTTTTCCAACATCGGCTCCCATACGCCGTCCTTATTTTCCAAAAACTGCGAGCCGCCGCCGAAAGTGAGCAAAGAAACTTTCATGCCCGTCTTCCCCAAAATGCGAAACGGCATTCCTGCTTCCGCCGCTGTGGATGAGACGGGAGACAAAAACTCCATCGACGCCGCTCCGGCAGCGCCGATAGCTGCTTGCTTCATGAAGTCGCGGCGAGAAACGCCGTTGGATTGTTTTTCCATGATCCATCGCCTTTCTATGCGTTCTTTTCGGAAGCCGTTATCGCCGCCAGCGAGATTATTAAACGGCGCCTTCTACGTCTTCTACTCCTCGCGCCTGGCGGCTCTTGCGGGTTATGCGTTCGAAATCTTGCGGGCTAACATCGTCGGGCACTCCGCCGGAATCCATGAAGATAAGACGTCCGTATCTTTGGCCCAATCTTCCCATCTCATGCAAAAAAACATTCTGCCGATCGGCTTCCCAATTCCAAAAGCTAGCAGGAAATCCGCCCGTTACAATGAAACGATCCGAATAAGTTTTCATAACGTGCTCGATAGTATGTCCTTCTTCGGGATCGAATGGATTAATAAAATCGAAGCCGCATTCCGCCAAATCGTCGAGAATAGCGGTTATCGCCCCGTGACTGTGACAATGAACTCTGCCTCCCAAATCGTGGACGGCGTTGCAAAGTTTCATATGCCAAGGTTGGAAGAAGGTTCGATAATGCTCCCTCTTCATGAGGAGTGATTTTTTGGTTCCTAGATCGTCGCAAAGCGCGATGCAATCCGCGCCCGCTTCTATCATTTTGCGCGCCGCCGTCAAATTCCACTCTCCCAACCGTTCCGCCAATTCATGGATTAAGTTCGGCTCCAGAATGAGATTCATGAGCGTCTCGGAATATTCCATAAGAAAATAATGCAGCCCCGAAAAGAAGCCGTTCAGCGATCCGAGAACGTATTCGCCTTTCGATTTGAGATAGGCGGCGTCTTGCGTGAATCCTGCGTAACGTTCCGGCGCGGCGGGATCGGGCAATTCCAGACGCTGCAAATCTTCCCGGCATTTCACCGGATGATCGTAGTGATGATAGAAATGGGGGTGAAATTGCACCTTGGCGCGCACGCCAGTTTCGTATTCGACGACGAGTTCATTCTCGTCGCGCTTGATCGAGCGGCAGAAAAACTCGCCGGGGCCGCCGTGGCCGAAGCAGATATTGGCGCCTTTTCCCAGGCATGAAAAGCATCGTCCCGTATGATTGTTGAATCGGATCAACCGATCCAAATTGTCTGCACCCATCGCACTGGAATCGAATCGATCAGGAACATCGTAAATCCACATGGGAGAATAATGGCATGGCTCCGGCGACAATCTTCTCGCCAGATCGCTGTTGAAAAACGACATCCAATGCTGAGGAACGGGTATATCTTTACGTCCCTCCAGCATGGCTTGAATCCATTCCCGTTTCGTCATCTTCGCTCCCTGTTTTTGAATGCGCCGTTCTAAGGGATTCTTTTTCGTCTATCGCCACGCTGCCTTATTCACTCATGTTACGCGCCTGGAAGTACGGGCGTCCCACCCGCAAGTTGGAGAAACCGTCCCAGAGCGGCGAATGGGATTTCTATCTGTTGCGTTTTTGAATCACGAAACCACGAAATCACTCGAATTCCACGAAATATTCGAATCGCGGATATTGCGGATTCTTTTGGATTTCACGAAAAAAAGCATTTCATAAAGCGATCCCATGCTCCAACTTTTTTTTCTTTTTTTCGTGTTTTTCTTTTTCCTTTCGCGTTTTCGTGATTCAAACGACAATTGAAAAAGTTCCCATTAATTGTCCTTCGCGCGTAGCATGAGTTCCTCAGGCAATGCGGCGGATAATCTTTTACCTAATAAATGCCTCTTATTCTTTTCGCGATTCGTTGACTTATGTTCTTGACAAGATTATCGTTGGTTTGCGCTTTGAACAAAGTGGAACATCGCGGCATTTATGGAATTATTCTGGGAAAGACCTCCTTAAAACAACGGCGCTTTTTTTCATTCCCATTCTTTCAAGGATGATCGTCCATGATAAAAACAGCCATAATCGGCGCTGGAGGCATCTCCCGCACTCATATCGAAACCTATAAACAATTTCCCCAACGCTGCCGCATCGCCGCCCTGGCGGACGCCTATCCGGAAAAAGCGCAAGCCAAAAACGACGAATTTCAACTCGGAGCGGCAGTTTATGACGATTATAAACGCATTTTGGAAAATTCCGAAATCGGTCTAGTTTCCGTCTGCACGCCGCCTTTCCTTCATGCTCCCATCAGCGTCGATTGCCTCAATGCGGGCAAGCACGTCATCTGCGAAAAACCGATGGCGTCCTCTCTAGCTGAATGCGATGCTATGCTCGAGGCCGCCGAGCGCAATGGGAAAATTCTCGCCATTATCGCCCAAAACCGATTTCGCGCTCCAGTCTGGAAATTGAAAAAACTGCTGGATTCCGGCGCGGCGGGAAAAGTATTGCACGCCCAGGTGGAATCCTATTGGTGGCGCGGCCATTGTTATTACGATCTCTGGTGGCGCGGCGTCTGGGAAAAAGAAGGCGGCGGCTGCACCTTGAATCACGCCGTCCATCATATTGACATGTTTCAATGGATGATGGGCATGCCATCCGAAGTGCGCGCCGTATTGGCCAATACAGCTCATGACAACGCCGAGGTGGAAGACCTCTCTATCGCCATTTTGAAATATCCCAGCGGCGCGCTCGCGCAAATTACCAGTTCCGTCGTTCATCACGGCGAAGAGCAGCAGTTGATCTTCCAGGCGGAAAAAGCGCGGCTCTCCTTCCCTTGGAAAGTCTGCGCCATGAAATCCCGCGACAATGGCTTTCCTGATGCGGATACTGATCGGGAAAAAGAGATTCAAGATTTATATGACGGCATCCCATGGCTGGAATTCGAGGGATATGAGGGCGAATTCAATGGCGTTTTGACGGCTATCGAAAGCGGCGGCGAGGTTCTGATAAGCGGACGGGAAGGACGCAAAACGCTGGAACTAATCTCCGCCATCTATCAATCCGCCTTTACGGATAAGACGGTCAAGCTGCCTATGACGCCAGCAGATCCTTTTTATACGAGAGAAGGCGTCTTGGCTAACGCCGTTCATTTCCACGAGAAAAAATCGTCCGTTGAGAATTTCGGCGACGACCGCATCATCGTCGGCTCCAGCCGCGATCAAAAGAAATAGAAGGAGCAATTTCCATGTCAAGAACGGACGGCGGCATGTACGCCCCCAAAGGCAAACCGAATCCCGTATGTCAAAAAGGCGATTTTCGCTTCGCCGCCATCGGCTTGGATCATGGCCATATCTACGGCATCTGCAACGGCCTTACCGAAGCGGGCGGGGAATTGATTTGGGTTTACGATCCCGATCCTGCCAAGGTTGCCGCTTTTTGCAAGGAATATCCGCAAGTCAAATCGGCAGCATCGGAGCAACAGGTTTTGGAAGACGCATCCCTCAACATGATCGCCAGCGCAACGGTTACTTGCGAACGGGGACCATTGGGTTTGCGGGTTATGGATCACGGCAAACACTACCTCAGCGACAAAGCTCCCTTTACGACGATGGAGCAATGGGAAAAAGCCCGCGCCAAGGTTACGCAGACGGGATTGATCTGGGCCGTCTGCTATAGCGAGCGCGTACACAACGAAAGCGCCGTCTTCGCCGGGCAATTAATCAAAGAGGGCGCGATTGGCTGCGTCTTGCAAGTAACGACCATCGCGCCCCATCGCCTCAATCCCGCCAATCGCCCGGCCTGGTTCTTCCAACGGCAAAAATACGGCGGCATTCTTTGCGACATCGGCAGCCACCAGATCGAGCAGTTTCTCTATTACGCCGATGTGAAGGAAGCTGAAGTCGTGCATAGTCAAATCGCCAATTACAACCACCCAGACTATCCCGAATTGGAAGATTTCGGCGACGCCCTGCTGCTGGGAAGCAACGGCGCGTCGCTTTATTTCCGCGTGGATTGGTTTACGCCGGACGGCCTGCGCGTCTGGGGCGATGGTCGAACATTTATTATGGGAACCGAGGGCTATATCGAGTTGCGCAAATACATCGACGTAGCTCGCGCCGACGAAGGCGATCATGTTTTTTTAGTGGATGGAAAAGAAGAAAAGCATTTCGCCGTCCAAGGCCAGGTGGGATATCCCTTCTTCGGCCAGTTGATCCTCGATTGTCTCAACAGAACGGAAAACGCCATGCCGCAAGAGCATGTCTTTCTCGCCGCCCGCCTCAGTTTGGAAGCGCAGGCGCGGGCGGTGCGCATTCGGTAAAAGCGCTGGCGGGAATGCGCGATCAAGGCTTTTGCTGCTCTCTGAGAATGGCAGGCTGCGCTTCGCTTTTAGCCTACCCTACGCAACTGGTTTTGCGATGTATAATATAATAAAATTGCCTAACCGGAAAATGGAGAATGCGCATGAAAACCGCCGAAGAAATCATTTTAGAAATTCATGAACTTCCGCCGGAAGAAAAACAGAAAGTCGCTGATTATTTAAACGGCGAAGAACCCGGATTTTACGCGCCTGAATCTCAAAAAGCCTATCGACAGGCTCTCAAAGAGGTGGAAGAAGGAAAAACGCATCCAGTCAAGAATCATGAAGATTTAATGAAACAACTCGCCTCTTAAACGTATGCGTTACGAATTTTCCGATATTTTCCGGCATGAATTTCAAAATCTTCCAAAAGTAATTCAAAAAACCGCCGCCAAACAATTCAAATTATTTCTGGAAAATCCATTTCATCCATCTCTCAATTCCAAAAAATTAAAAGAGGAGAATAACGTTTGGCAGGCGAGAATCAACTATAACTACCGCTTCACCTTTCTAATCAAAGGCGAAGTCTACTATCTTTTGCATATCTTCCGCCATAAATAGCCCCGCAGGATAGGCAGTGTTTTTTGATTAATATTTGTCTGAATCAGGATACCCAGGATGAAAGGATGACCAGGATTTTTTTATCTTTTATCCTGCAAATCCTGGCCATCCGGATTCTGACAAAAAGCGCTGATGGCGGGCTACGCTTCGCTTTTAGCCCACCCTACGCAATTCTTATCTCTTCTTCAATAATATCCAAATGAAAACCGGCCCGCCGATGAGCGCTGTTATGATCCCTACCGGCATCTCTCTAGGCGAAAATAAGGTGCGGGCCGCTGCGTCGCATGCAACCAAAAACGCGCCGCCTAGGAAAAAGCAGCCGGGAAGCGCGATGCGATGATCGTAGCCGCTCAGTCTTCTCACGGCGTGGGGAACAATCAATCCAACAAATCCGATCGGTCCCGATAGCGAAACCACCGCCGCCGTCGTTAAGCCTCCACCGAAAAAGATTTTTTTCTGCACCGAACCGACATCCACGCCATGCCCCGCCGCCAATTCTTCTCCTACGGAAAGATGATTCATCTCCAAGCGGCAGGAAAAAAGCATATACAATCCCGGCAGCAAAAAGGGGAACAACGCCGTTAACTCTTCAAAGCCGCCGATCTCCAATCCGCCCATCAACCAGCGATCCATCTGAATGAGAAATTCAGGGCTAGCGGCGTAGCGCATAAATAGAATAAATCCGGCGGAAACGATGGATACCGTTATCCCCGCCAGCAGCAGCGTCGGCGCGGCGATGCCTTCCGGACGGCGGGAGAGCGCGTAGAGAAAAATCAACGCCGCCGCCGCGCCAAGCAGGGAAAACAGTTGCACGGTGGAAAAGGGTCCCCAAGAAAAATGCAGTCCCGGAACGACGATCGCCAATGTTGCCCCCATTGTGGAGCCTCCCGTAACGCCTAGCGTATACGGTTCCGCCAACGGATTATGCAGGATCGCCTGGAAACACGCTCCCACCGCCGCCAGCGTTCCCCCCGCTAACGCCGCTAGCAAAACGCGAGGAATGCGCTGGGAAAATAAAATGGAGAAATCGATATTTGCAGCGCCGCCGCCAAACAACGATTTTATCGCTCCAAGAGCGTCGATGCGTTCGGCGCCCACCAACGGCGCCGCCGCCAACGCCGCCGCCAATGGCAAAAAATAGAGCAGCAAGAGCCAATAATAAGAATGCCGCGTCAACGCCTCTTTCAACGCTCTCCTCCTCGCCGTTGCGGGAACAACATAGGCCGCCCTTGCGGATGCCGGGTCAGGAGAACGCCTTCGCCATAAGTACGGGATACGGTTTTCGGCGTCAATACTTCTTCCGGCGTTCCTTCTATTCCGATGCGTCCCTGTTCAAACAGCGCCAGGCGGCTGCAATACAGCGATGCCGCATTGACGTCGTGAATCGCCGCCAATACGCCCATCCCCTTCTCCGCTAAATCGCTTAATAACTCAAAGAACAACGCTTGATGATGCAAATCCAAGGAAGCCGTCGGTTCGTCCAGCAGTAATAGCGAAGGCTCTTGCGCCAAAACCGACGCCAGAAATACCCGCTTCTGTTCTCCTCCCGATAATTGGGAGATGCGGCGCTTGCGAAAAGCCAACGTCTCCGTCATCTTCATCGATTCCTCGATGACTTCCAGATCGGCTTCGCTCAAAAAACCGCCCGCTTTCAAGTGGGAATACCTCCCCATCGCCACAATATCTATTACATGCAGATCGTATTCGCAGGCCGTATTTTGGGGCAGATACCCCACAAGCCGGGCGGCGCTGCGGCGGTCGAGCGAGAAAATGTCCTTGCCGTCCATCACCGCTTCGCCCGCGTCCGGACGCAGCGCACCGGCGGCGATGCGCAAAAAGGTGCTCTTCCCCGATCCATTGAGGCCGACGATCGCCGCAATCTCTCCCGCGCAAAGACGAAAGGAGGGTACATCGAGCCTCCAATCCGAATCAGGGTAGGTAAAACGTATATTGGATAAACGCAAACGTTCCATTGTTAGGGATGCGGCCTTTCCGCCGAGTCAATTATCGAGTTTTTCATCATTCATCATTCGTCACTCACCATTCCCTTATGAATTAGTTCGTAAAATCGCCGGGCGGTAAGAACCATGCGGGGGCCGGGAATTGTGACGTAATCGTCCGTAATAGAATAAACTCGTCCCGACGCGGCGGCGGGAGTTATGGGAGAAGCATACCAATCTTCCAGTTCGGCGCGTCCCCTTCCCGACAACGACGTTTCGTTGGGATTCAGCTCGATAATGACATCCGGCGCCCGCTTCAGCAGCGATTCTACGGATACTTGCGGATAAGCTCCGCCGATATCTTTAAAAATGTTATCTCCTCCAGCGATTTCCAACAGTTCGTTTAAAAAGGAATTGCTATTAACGGTATACAATCCCGCCAGCGATCCCCCCTTTCTTCCCACGCAAAGAAAAACCTTGATACGGCGCCCTATTTGCTTGGCGCGCAGCCGGACGTCATCCAAATCGTATTTCATATTGCTTATCAAGTTTTTCGCCGTTTCGGAACGCCCCAGCGCGTCTCCTATCGTTTGGATATCCCGCAAAACGCATTCGAAATCGCTCATATCCACCCGCAGCCGCGCGATGTTTTCGCGGCGGCACAATTCGGATACAGGTTCCATCCGTCCCAACACGATAACCAAATCCGGCTTCAACGCTACAATGCGCTCCAAGTTGGGATCGATAATTCCCCCGATTTTTTCCACTTGCGCCGCCTCCGGCGGATAATTGGAGAACTCGCTGACGCCTACCACGCGTCCGCCTCTTCCCAAAGCGAAAACGATTTCCGTGATGGAAGGCGCGGCGCAGACGATGCGCTGAGGATCGAATCCGGCGGGTAAATCGCTAAAACCGCTCTGGCGAGACGTTTCCAGCCAAGCCGCCCATATAACCAATCCTACTCCCAAAAAAAACAACAAAGCCAGAATCGCTGTCGAGCGTTTCATTCTTGCACACTCCAAGATCGAAAAATGCCAACGGTTTATGATGGCGTCTTCATGCCGCTGGTTCAATGAGGACAAAGAAAGAGTAAAAGAAAAGCCGGCGAATTGATTCGGCATGAAGGAGGAATGCGATCATTCGCCGAGGGGGGATAAATGGGGGGAAGGATAAACCGCCATCTGAGCGGCGTCGATCAAAGCGTCAAGCGGAAAAGGTTTGAGAAGGAATTGCGAAGAATGGCCCAAAGGAAATTCTTTTTTGTTTTCGCAAGGGAAGGCGCTGGAAATAACGATATAGGGGGAATTCGATCTGTCGCGGATTTTCTTGAATAAATGCCAGCCATTTCCCTCTTTTAGATTTACGTCCGTAAAAATGAAACGGATATCCTTCTCGCGTTCGAGAAAAAATCTCCAACCGTCCATCTCCGTTTCGGCTTCGATAATATCGAAATGTTGATTCTCGAGTACGTCCTTGACAAATGACCGAACGCATGGATCGTCTTCAACGATCAAAGCAATTGGAGTCATTTTCCCACCTATAAGCCTTTAGAATATATAAACATAAAAATTTAATAATTAATATAATTTTTATAAATTGCCGAATAACCAGATATTAATATAATCGACTAAATCGAAGCAAGGTTTAGAAAAGAAAAAAGTATGTAATTAATAATAATTTAATATTGATGATTTATTGAACCGCGTCAACGCCTATATGATGAAAAATCAATCAAAAATTTGTGTTTTTCGTTTGCAATAAGAGTCGCGTATGGAATTACTTACGCCGCTTTGCCTACAATTTATTTAAAGATTCGAAACTAGACGCTTATATCTGCAATGTAACCTTTGCTCAATGTCTACCGGCGAAATGCGTAAAATTTTCGTTCGCTCAAAGGACAAGGCCGCATGGATTCTCCTGAATACAACCTTTTTTCTTCGAATTTATTCGGTTCTGACCCGATCATAAAAAAAAATAAAAAAAAAGCTAAAGTTTTTATAAAGGGAAGCCGATACTATGGCCGACAAGGTTAAAAAATAGGTAATGAAAAAGAGGAATTCAAACAAGAAATACGAATTAAAATAAGCCGTATCTTTCGCATCCCGGCCAAGAATGTTGAAGTGAATTACGGCTTAATCGACCGTGGCAGCCGCTGTTAGAACCGAGGAAAGGCTTGTGGGCGTCTACGTTTTTTTTATATCCTCCCGCATCCCTCCCCTAAAAAGGCTTCCACTCCGTTTCACCCCCAAGAGCGTTCCCGACCCATCCGGTCCGGACGCGGCCAAAAGCGATCGTTCCTGACCGCCGCAGAACCGCCGATCGTGGTTCTGCGGGAAGATGCGCTCGATGGCCTAAACGGCCGTTTCCGTCCTCTGGTTTCCGAGGCCCCAGGGCGGCGCGGCGAGGGAACGCAAAGAGAAACCGGCGCACTCGCGTCTTTGGAATACAATTTCTCGATGGTTTTACGTCTATGTTGAGAGAGGGTCAAAAAGCAAGTTAAAAAAATTAAGCCACAACTTCGCATCCCGGCCAAGAGAAGTGAGTTATGGCTTAATCGACCGCCGCAGCGCGCCGCCAATTCCGAGCACGGCAGGCGCTACGTCTTACTTGTTCTAACCTTTTGAACCAAGCGGTCAAGACTTGCAGTCTACAAGCAAATGACCTTGCTCTCAGTTATAGGCAAAAACCGAAAAAACTTTAGCAAAAAGTTCAAAACAGCCGAATTTTTTCGACTTGCGATCTATAACGAGAGAGGGCGATTATGGTCGTTCAGAGTTCTCTGGCCAATCTGGCCAGCAATACGATCATCGCGGCGATGCGCACGGGGCAGAACAGCGTGAGAACCAGCATCGAACGGCTGGGGACCGGGCTGCGCATCAACAGCGCCAAGGACGATCCCGGCGGATTGGTTACAAGTACGAAACTCGCCACCCAGTTCAGGGGTCTCGATCAAGCCGCCGCCAATGCGCAAACCGGCATCGGCATCGCCGAAGTGGCAACGGAAGGCGTCGGCAAGATTTCCGACTTGCTGCAACAAATCCGATCTTCCATTCTCGCCGCCAACGCTCTCAGTTCCGGTTCCAGCGCCCGGCTGGCTTATCAAAGAGACATTCAGGAAAAAGTCGATGAAATCAACACCATCGCTTCAGAAACCAAGTATCAAAACAAAAATCTTCTGGACGGCACTTTTTCCGCTCAAACCGATTTCAGCGCTGGTTCCCGCGGTTTCGGCGGCAGCGTCGCGTTCGGCGCCGATGCGTCCGTCCTCACCAAAGGAAAGGCCTCTCTTAACATTTATCAGATCCAAGTGGGAACGGAAACGATAAAATCGGGTTCCGATTTGCTTTTTAATACGGGCATCCGCTACGCCACCGACATCTCCGTCTCTTTCGGGCAATTGGCGAAAGGGGGAAGCGCCGCCGTTACAGCCGATAACCTCAACAAGTTAACCTTCAACCGCGTATCTCTGCAAAATAATGGCCAAATTAAATTCAACGGCCTTTTGGCCGATGGAACCACCAATTTTGCGGGAACCTTCGACATCGAAGCCTCTTCCGACCTCGACTCCCTGATTTCCGCCATCCAGAGCAAGATCGACATTGCGGAAACGGTCAACGGCGTCGAGGGAACGAATAGCGGAGAGACCACCGTCGGTTACAATACCTCTACGGGACGCTTGGAATTCGCCAACAGCCAAACCGGCGCCATCTCCCAATTCGCCATCAATTTTACCGTGAAAAACGCCGCCAGCTCCGTTCAAACCAGTTTCGGCTCCGAACGGATAGGCGCCTTCGCCAATGAATTCCTCACGACGACGGGTTCCGGCGCCAAAATCGGCAACAGCGTCAGCGCCATCACCGGCTCCACGTTCGCCAGCGGCAATTACGACATTGAAGTATCCAACGTTCAGGCGGCGTCCAATCGCATCGTCGAATCCAGCATGGGATTCTTCACCAACGTCAGTTTATCTACGCCGGTCGCCAGTGCTACGAACCTCTCCAGCGCTTTTATTAACGGCGTTTCCCTAGCCAACGGCGATGTGATTACGTTTGGCGGTTCCGATCCGGACGGAACCACTTTTAGCGTCGCCTTCACCGTAAGCGATGCGGCGGGCAGCGAAGATTACCGCGACGGACGCGCCGCCACCTTCGGCGATTTGCTCAATGGACTCAACAATCGCGATCGGACCGATACGGGTTATGGATTCAACCAAGCCACGGCCACTTTGACCGCCGGCGGCGCTCTGCGGCTCGAGGACGACGTCGCCAATACTTCGTCCAGCAATTTTAACTTCTATATCACCAATATCCGCACCGTCGACGACGGCATGGGCGGCTTCACTATCGAATTGGAAAATTCCGATACGTTCGACGCGAACACTATTACGGAGGGCAACCGCGAGACGGCTACGATGTCCATCGCCGGAGGCCCCTCCCAAACCGTCAAAGCTGGAGACGTCGTTACGCTCGAAGGCGGAAACTCGATTGGAGAGAACGAACCGACGCCTTACGTCACTTTCCGCGCCGGCAATAACCTCCAAGAGGGAACGGACAAATTAACCATTACGGAAAACATTTATGAAGGCACTCTGAACGACGGTCCTAAAGTGCAATTCCGCAACGGTCAGCAAAACGTCGTTTTCACCGCCAATCCCAGCGATGGCCGCAGCGCGTTTCAACAAATCAAGATCAATTTCGACGACGTTCTCAACATCACCAATTCTATCCAAGAAGGGGCGGAACGCTTCGTTCTCTCTTCCACCGGCCGCGATTTGAATTTTCAATTGGGAGTGACAGACGAGAAGATTTTAGTCATTCCCGATTTGCGCTCAGCCAATCTCGGCCTCGACGAGGAACAAAATCTCGAGGCCATCGACGTATCTACCACCACCGGCGCTTTGGAAGCGCTCGATATCGTCGATAGCGCCCTAAACCAAACCAGCGACGTCCTCGGACGGATCGGCTCCTTTACGTCCCGGCTGCAAGACGTTGTCAGTCACCTCGATTTCACGTCGTATATTCTTCAAAATTCGTACGATCAAATCACCGGCGTCGACGTGGCCCAGGAAACGACCGACTACACGTTGAATTCGATCTTCATGGAAGCGCGAGCCTCGCTGCTTATCCAAGCCAATACGCTGCAAAAGAACGTCTTTTCCATTTTGTATGGATTGAACACAACTACTAGATAGAAGTTATTGTTTTGTTTACGGGGAGAAAATAGCGGAGGGTAGAAGAAACGGCAAAGAGGCAAACCGGAGATTCTCATGGCATACGGCATGATTCCGGTTAAAATAAGAAAAGGAATTCTATTCGGAAAAAAACGGCGCTTTCCGCTAGATGCGCTCTTTCCGCAGAGAATAAATCCAGGGAGGATGCACGATATGGACATTTCACGGATGAATAACAGCCTGAACATGGTGGCTCTGCACAATCTGCAAAATTTGACGGCTCCGAATTTGGAGCGCAGCGCCCAAAGCCTCGCTTCCGGCTTGCGAATCAACCGCGCAGCCGACGACGCTTCCGGCTTGGTTAACGCCAACCGTCTGCAAACGCAGATTTCCGGTTTGAACAAAGCCTTCGACGCCGCTCAAACCGGCATTAATATCGCCAATATCGCCGACCAAGGCCTCGGCGGCGTTACCGACCGTCTCCAACGCATCCGCGATCTCGTTTTGCAAGCAGGTTCCGGCGCCCAGGACGGGCAATCCCGGCGAGCGATCCAGGATGAGATCGATCAAAACGTCCAGGAAATCGGACGCATCGCCGATACGACGCAATTCAACGGCCTTCATCTTCTGAATGGAGACGCCGTTTCCACGGCGGGCATCCGCCCGGGAGCGCCTTCCGGCGGCATATCCATCGCTGTAAGCCAACTGACGACGAGAGAAAATTATTTTACCGTCCGGCAAATTCAATCCGGCTCGGCTCAAATCGCCAGCGGCGAAGCGGCGGGAGAAACGCAAACCGTAAACGCGGGCGTCCAGAACGTCAGAGACATCGCCGTCACCCAAGGAACCTTCGCCCATGGCAATGCGCCCGCCGCCGCCGATGACGCCCTTGCGAATACAACCTTCAATGGCGTCTCTTTGCAAAACGGCGGCGTCATTCAATTTCAAGGAATGTTAGCTGACGGAAAAACCGCTTTCACTGGTTCGTTGAGCATTAGCGCGGGCGGTGATGTAAACAGTCTTGTCGCCCAAATCCAACAAACGCTCGACGCCGCCGAAACCGCGGCAGGCGTCAACACGGCTGACGGAACCAATCCTGGCGAAACTAACGCCGTCTATAATACGAACACAGGACGCCTTGAATTTCAAAACGGCGCGGATCAAGGCGTCTCCCGATTCCAGATTCAATTCAACGCCGCCAACGCCAACGGCCAGTTGCAGACAACGACAGGAATCACCCGCGCGGCGGAAATCGGGGGCGCGGCTACCGGCGCTCAGATTGGCAATTCCGTCACGGCCATTACCGGCAATACGTTCGATACGGGCGCATTAACCTTGGAAATCGGCGATGTAACGGCGGCCAACCGCCGAATCGTCGAAACCAACGCCGCTTTTCAAACGGGGACCGGTGGACCAGCTCAGGCGGATTCGAACTTGATCGGCGCCGTATTCGAGGGAGTTACTCTGTCGGCGGGCGATACGATCGCCATCAATGGAACCAACGCCGACGGGACGACTTTTTCGAATACGATCACCGTCTCCAACGTCGACCTGGGCGCAGGCCAAGGCGATGCCTCGACAATGCAGGACCTGATCGACGAATTGAACCAGCGCGACCGCAGCCAGCTCGCCGGCGGCAGAGGCAATCCGAGCGGTTTCGAAGCCGCAACCGCCCAGCTTGCGCCGGACGGACGAATCCAAGTCGTCGACGACATCGCCGCTTCTTCTCAGACTAACTTTACGCTGACCGTGAACGACCGTTCCAGCGGCAACGCCGTCGCCGATAAGGCCAACATGGTCCAACAAGGCGCTGCGCAAACCGCTTCCGTGAGCATCAACGGCGGTCCCAACCAACGAGTGGAAGCGGGAAGCATGGCGACGCTTTATGGACAACCCGCCGCCGATGGAGAAGCGGCGCCGCAAATCACGCTGCAATTCGGCGCCAACCTCACGGCGGGAACCGACGAGATTAACGCCGCCCGCGCCGAATACGCAGGCAGCCTCAACGGCGGCGCGGAAGTTCTCTTCGCGGCGGGACAACAAAACGTCCAATTTAACAGCGGATTGCGGCAAAACGAAAACGCCGTTCTGAATTTCGACGCCGCCGTCGGCGTTCCCGGACTTCAGGATAATGGAGTCGGGACGGTTGTCATTTCCGCCACGGGGCGCGAAGCCAATTTCCAAATCGGCGCCAACGCGGGCGAAACGAAGGGAATTCAGTTTGGCGATATGCGGCCTCGGACGCTCGGCCTTGGCGAAGGGCTTGCGCTCGAAAATATCGACGTTACCCGCGAAGGCGGCGTCGAACAAGCGCTGCAAATCGCCGACAACGCTCTCAATCAGGCTAGCGATGCGCGAAGCCGGATCGGCGCTTTCTCCAACGGTTTGGAAGCAACCTCCAACCAGCTCGCCGTGGCTTCGGA
This sequence comes from Candidatus Omnitrophota bacterium, assembly GCA_040755155.1. NCBI lineage: Bacteria > Pseudomonadati > Candidatus Omnitrophota > Candidatus Omnitrophota bacterium. The sequence goes on from JBFMBP010000130.1 coordinate 68,084, forward strand.
AAACTATCTCGCTTCCCGCTCCCGTCTCGCCGACGCCGACTACGCCGCCGAAGCGACGCGATACGCTTCGAACCAATTGCTGCTGCAATCGAATCTTTTGGTTCAATCGCAGACAAACAACCTGACGAGCGCCTTCTTCTTGGATCTGCTCCGTTAGGTTTAGAAAATTTTTTACAACCACTGGGGACACGACATCGTTGTGTCCTTTTTTTTATTAACCCATGTTACGCAGACTATGTTCCTTCGTTTTCGGCGCCGGTATTCCATCGCCCATTGGAAGAACCGTTCGCAAGAGCAGGAAGGGGTTCATTTTTTTGCGTTATTGAATCACGAAACTACGAAAAGGCTCGAATTGCACGAAATTTTCGAATCACGGATATCGCGGATTCTTTAGGATTCCACGGAAAAAACCTTTGCACGGCGCGATTCCTTGCGCCTATTGTTTTTCTGTTTTATTTCGCGATTCGACGCGACGATCATAATAGACTTCTCCGACTTTTTCTTGCGCGCAACATGAGTTATTTATTTTCGATTCGGGAAATCGGGGTCAAGGGAATTGAATTCCACTAGTAAAAATCATGGGGAATGACATATAATGAAATTCCTTTCATGCAAATTCTATCCGGTTGAGCGAATCGATTCATTTATAACATCTCATTATGAAAGAAGGGCGCGAAGGAGGATCGTTCATGCCTAAGAGATTATTGTATGCTTTTTTGACGGCAGCTCTGGTTATTGGATTCAACGCATCCATCCTCAGAGCGGATGAAGGGAAAGAAGAAGAGGCCGATGGCAAAAAAAGCGAAGCCAAGATCGAATGCGCCACCGGCGAAGTGAAGATCGAAAAAGAGGAAGCGGAAAAAGAAGCGTGCGAGAAGGAAGAATGCGATAAAGAGAAAGCAACCGATAAATCTGTTTCCACTAATTCCACCACTTCCACCACGAAGACGGTTACCAAGAACGAAGTCGGCGACATCAAGATTTATAACTATGGCATCCAAGCCACGTTCATCAATTCCAATGTTACCGTCAACGGCGGCGAAATCTCAGCCGAAATGACGCAGACCGCTCCCGGCAAGGAAGAAAAAGCCCCAGAAGCCAAGCCGCAAGGCAAACCGGCGGCGGGCGCTCCTCCTTCGGCGGAGGGCGAAAAGCCGGAAAAACCGGGAAAATTCGCCGAACTCGTCAAAGACGCGACGAAAACCAAAGGCTTATTTACGATTTACGATAAAGATTCGGAAAAAGAACGGAAACTGCTGTGGGAAATCGCTCCTTCCCAGATGGAACAAAACTTTCTCGTTTCCGGCATCCTCGCCTCCGGCGTAGGCGTGAGTTGGGCCAAGCCGGGATCTTACCTTGGCGATTACATCTTTAGCGATTTCATCATCCTCTTCCGGCAAGCGAAGGATAAAATGCAAATCATCCGGCGGAACATCCGCTTTACGGCGCCTGAAGGGACAAGGTTGAAAGCCGTCGAAAAAAATTACAGCGATTCCATCGTCGCCTCCATCCCCATCGCCGCCACCAATCCGGAAAACGCCGCTAACCTTGTCGATATGACCCCCGTCCTCCTGACCGATCATTTCGAAATCGGCAGGACAGTGGGCGAAGCGCTGGGCGGCGGTTATGGCGTAGACGCCGCCAACAGTTATGTGGAAGACCTGAAGAACTTGCCGGCGAACGTCGTTATCCGCGACCTCCTCGCTCTGCGCGGCAGTTCCAGAGAATCGACCGCTCTCCCCGATCCTAAAAGCTTGATGATTAAAGTGAGCATCGATATCCGTCCGTTGAAGGACAATCCCGATTTTATTTCCCGCGCGGCGGATATACGCATCGGCAATTTCGTCGAAGCCTATATGGATTTCGGCGACGACTTTAGAGACGACCGCATCATCCGCCATATCACGAAATGGGACATCCGCAAGGCGAGTCCCGAACTGGAAGTTTCTCCCCCGGTCAACCCCATTCTTATGTGGATCGAAAACACCACGCCGAAAGAATACCGCAAAGCGGTGCGCGACGGCGTGCTGCTTTGGAACCAAGCTTTCGAACAGGCGGGAATCAAGGACGCTATCGTCGTGAAGGAACAGCCGGACGACGCCGAGTGGGACGCTTCCGACGCCCGCTACAACGTCATCCATTGGAACGTCTCCCACAACATGGCCTACGGCGGCGTAGCGCAGTGGATATCCGATCCCCGCACCGGCGAAATTCTGCATGGCGGCTTCATTATCGAAGGCGATCAGGTTCGAGGTCTTTTGAACTTGCGCAATTACTTGGAGCCGGACCGAGTACAGATGTTCAAAGAACAAATGTCGCCTCCTTCGTCCGCGAAGGCGTTCGACAATTGCGATCGTTTTTCCGAGTTCCTGACCGATCAGGCGGTCAATGGCCTGTTGACCGTTGCGGCGCGAGTGGGAATCGAAAACGTCTCCAAAGAATTTACCGACGATTTCGTTTATCAATTTCTCCGCATGATCGCCTGCCATGAATTCGGCCACGTCCTCGGCTTGCGCCACAATTTTAAAGGCAGCACACTGCATCGGCTGGAGGATTTGCACAATAAAGCCCTTACGGAAGAAAAGGGCTTGACCAACAGCGTCATGGATTACTCGCCTATCAACATCGCTCCCGAAGGCATGGAGCAGGGATATTACTTCGATCCTACCGTCGGCCCCTACGACCGGCTCGTCATCGAATACGCTTACAAGCAAATAAAATCAGCCACTGGTCAGACGGAAGCCGACGCTCTCAATCTCATTGCCGAAAAAGAAGAGACGCACGATTATACTTATGGTACGGATGAAGACCTATATAGCGGGGGTCCCGGCATCGATCCTCTCTGCAACCAAGGGGATATCGGCGACGATCCCTTGGCTTACGCCAAGCAAGTAACACAGATTTCTCTCGACACGATTCCCAAACTGCCGAAACTGGTTGAGGAGGGCGAGGATTATTATCCTATCCGCGTCGGCTTCAACTATCATCTCTCCCGCTATTTCGACTCGGCCCGTTTCGCCTTAAAATATCTCGGCGGGCAATACGTCAACCGCGTCAAAAAAGGCGGCCCCAACGATCCCGATCCGTTGCAGCCGGTTTCACCCGCCAAACAGCGCGAAGCCCTCGATTTTCTCATCAATACGATATTCAACGATCAAATCTTCAACTTTGATCCCGACATGCTCAATAAACTCGCAACGCGCAAGTGGCTGCATTGGGGCGTTAGTTCTTTCGGTTCCGCCAGCGAATATTCCATCAGCAACTTGGCGGGAAACTACTACGACTCCATAATGTATTACATTTTTTATCCCGTCATTATCCGCCGCATCATCGATGCAGAGAGCCAGCGTCCGGAACAGGCGATCGCTTTCACCGTGCCTGAACTCTTCCAAACGATAAACGACGGCGTCTGGAAGGAAATCCTTAAAGCGGATTTTGAAAAGATCAATCAAGGCCAATACTCCAACAAAAAGCCGTTGATTTCCGCGTCCCGCCGAATGCTGCAACGCATTCACTTGAAGCGTATGATCGAAATCATGCTCGAGCCGCCGATGGATATGCCGGAAGACGCCCGCACCCAGGCCTGGCGGTCGCTTCGCCTGCTCAAAGACGGATTATCGAAAATGAAAGAAAAAGCGAGCGTCTTGGACGATTATACCGGCGCCCATATCGAGGAATCCTTAGAAAAAGTCGAACGCGCTCTGCAAGCTCGCTTGAGCGTCCAAGTCGATTTTTGGTGAGAGGGGAATCAGTGAATCGTTGAATTAGGAACAACGTCCCAAGATGCGGCCATCCACCCTTCTTGGGACGTTGCTTTTTTTGATGCTATTATCCTATAAGCAGGTAGAGAGTGGAGAATTGCGCTTCGTTATGAGCCTGCCTTATACAACATGGAGATTATTTTATGCCTTCCCTTTCGAAGCCATCCATCGAAGTCGATATCTTCCTCTTCACCGACGGCGCCTGTTGCGGCAATCCCGGTCCCGGCGGCTGGGCCTGCATCCTTCATCAGAAGAGCACCGGCCTAACCAAGGAATTTTCCGGTAGCGAAAAGCTGACGACGAATAACAAAATGGAGATGCTCGCCGTCATCGAAGGATTGAAAAAACTGAAAAAAATCCCGACCCGCGTTCACGTCCTTTCCGACAGCCAATACGTCATCAAAGGCGCCACGGAATGGATGAAAAACTGGAAGCGCCACGGCTGGAAACGCAAAACCAAACAGGGATGGCAACCGGTCAAGAATGATGATTTATGGAAAGCGATCGACGAGCTCATGCAAAAGCATCATGTTACGTTCGAATATATTCCAGGACATTCCGGCCATCCCGAAAACGAACGCTGCGATCAATTGGCGGTAGCGGCCTATCAAAAATATAAATAGAATGTCCTTTCGACCCGGCATGAGTTCCGTATAGGCTCGAAATCCCCGAAAATCGCTTCTCAAAAAAATTTCGATTTATCGTCAAATCGTCCTTCGTAAAAGTTGACAAAAACGAGGGAATGGATATGATTTTATTCTGTTTGATCGGCGGCAGGCAATTATTCGTCCCCATCGTCTAGTGGCCTAGGACATCGGCCTTTCACGCCGGTAACAGGGGTTCGACTCCCCTTGGGGACGCCAAAATAAAGCGAAGGGTTAAGCGAAAAGCTTAACCCTTCTTTCTTTTTAAGGGATTAATCCAGGGCAAAAAAACTTTGCCCTTGCCACCCCCCAAAATAAAACAAAGGGTTAAGCGGCGAGCCTACCCCTTTTTCTTTTGAGGATTTTTCAAGGGCAAAAAACTTTGACTTTATCGCCCCTCGATAGGTCAAAAAAATCGACCCATCCTACGTTTATCTCATCGTTCCAATCAGAATTCCCGAAACTCCTCTTCCCATTCGCCGGATTCCTTTTTAGGCGGCAATAGTTTTACGTCTTTCTGGAAATCGTGCGAGGGAGGAGTGTTTGGCCGCCGATTGGACTGGTTGGAATCCTCCACTTTAAAACGGGCTACTAGCGATTGCAGCATTTGAGCCTGCGCCGACAATTGCTCGCTGGAAGAAGCGGTCTCTTCGCTGGTAGCCGAATTTTGTTGAGTGGCGATATCGATCTCGCTGACGGCTCTTCGTATCTGGTCTGCGCCGGTCGATTGCTCGGCGCAAGCGGCGGCGATTTCTTGCATCCGTTGCGCCGCGTTTTGAATAATGGGCACGATTTCCCGAATCGATATCCCCGCTTTTTCCGCTTTTTCTACGCTATCTTTGGCCAAGGCTCCGATTTCCTTGGCTGCCTGTTGGCTCTTCTCCGCCAGTTTGCGTACTTCTACGGCGACAACGGCGAATCCTTTGCCCATTTCGCCCGCCCGGGCCGCCTCGATGGCGGCGTTAAGCGCTAAAAGGTTGGTCTGATCGGCGATTTCGTTGATGATCGAAATTTTTTGCGTAATCGTTTTCATCGCTTCCACGTTTTCGATCACGGCCGCGCCGCCTTTTTCCGCTTCTTTTGCGGCTTCCGTCGATATCTTGTTGGTCTTTTCCGCATTTTCTGAGTTTTGTTCGATGGAATGAACCAATTCTTCTACCGAGGCTGTCGTCGTCTCCAAATTCGCCGCTTGTTGCGTGGACGAACTGGCTAAACTTTGCGACGCGGAGGATAATTCTCCCGAACTGGCCGACACCTGCTCGGCCGCATGCGATATTTCACGCATTAAGTCGCGCAATTGGCTCACGAATCGGTTAAACCATTCCGCCACCTGGCCGATTTCGTCTTTCGTATGCGCTTCCAGTTGTTTGGTGAGGTCGCCTTCTCCTTCCGCAATATCTTGCAGCCTTGCTTTCAACCGGTTCAATGGCTTAATGATCGTCACGCTCAACATGGCGAAAATACCCAATAAACTCAAAATCAAGACGCCGCCGGATATGAGATATTGAATCCTTCCCATAAAAGTGATTTGATGGTCGAGATTTTCCAAGGGAGCAATGATTTCAAATGCGCCATGCGTCTCGCCCACAGCCCAATCTTCCTTGGCGCCTCCGGTTATATCTAGTTCTCCCTTCGGCGAACCATGGCACAAAAGACAATCTTGAGTCAATTTAATAGAACGGAAAAAGCGAACGGCGTTGATCGGAATCGCGGCGTTATTTTCGGCGGCGTTCCCCCTATCTACTCCAATATGCAAAACGCCGATTTCGCCCAGGCTTTGCGCCTTTTGCTTGTCATCGGGATAAATGATTTTTCCCCCGGCGGTTTCGATCGCTTCCAGACCTCCTCTTCCTTCCAAGTAATCCACAACGCTTTGCTCCAAACCGGCGCGGGGAGCGTTTTTGGGATTGCGCGGTTGATTCTTCGGTACGCGAAAGATATATCCTAGTTCCTTGGCTTTGGTTTCGGCGGTCAGCCACGCCGCAACCACGGGTATGGTTTTATACAAAACCGTCTCGTCGTATTTCTGCCCGCTTTCTTTCGCTTTCAGAAAATCTTCCACAAGCGGGCCAGTATTGAACGCTTTATTCTCATTTAAAATTCCAATAAACGCGCGCACCTGCTCGCAAAAACTGGTTAACGCGCGAGCGCGTTCAATTTCTTTTTCATAACCGAACACCCTTACAGAATGGGTATTGAACAAATAAAGTCCCATAACCACCACAACCATCGCCGCCGTAACGCCCAACAAAAACTTCGTACTAATGGATTTGAATTCCCATTTCATAAGAATGAACCTCGTTGTTTTTAGGAATCTTCTTACCGCAATAAATCAAGATCAAAAATTTTCCAGCCATCATCAAGCGCAGGAAATCTCTTATATTGTATCGAATAAATTGGTTTCAACCAATTTTTCTTATAAAAACGACGAATATTTTTAGGACATATCGTCCGTGGATCCGAGGAAATTTATGGCTTGGAAGACATCTTTTCCATCCATGCCATGATAGGCCGGTGATCCGACGCGATTTTTTCGTCAAGAATCCTTACTTCCGCCACACGCCACTCTTTCTCTGGATGGTACAATATAAAATCGATTTGTCTTTGTGGATTATCCACAGGAATCGTGAACAGTTGTTCCCCATCTCCTGCCATTTTCCACATTTTTCGAAACGCTTTCATAACTAGACTATCGGGAACGTCGTTCAAATCGCCCGCCAACAGCATAGGAATATTCCCTTTGGAAACCGCCCAACGCTCGATGATGGGAACCGCCGCCATCCGATCATGATCGTCCCGAAGATGGTCGAGATGAGTGGCGAGAAAAAAGAAATGCGGAGTCGATATCTCCACCGGCAAAAAAACGCGCGGCTCCCTCTCCGGCGAATGCGGCAGCGAAACCGGCCCTTCGCATTCGAAAGGGAAACGCGACAATATTGCGTCGCCGTATTGCCCTCCTTGATAATCCATAGCGCGGCCATACGCCATTTTCATTCCCGTCAGCCGCGCCAATTCCGCCGCCTGGTCTACGCCGCCGCTGCGCTGCGTCTTGCGATCCACCTCTTGCAGCGAAACCAAGTCGGGCGTAACGGAAAGGATGACGCCCGCGATGCGCTCCAGGTCGATCTTCCCGTCCATGCCTTCGCCGTGGTGGATGTTGTAGCTTAAAACCACAATCCGCGAAGGCTCCTGCGCCAATCCCGCCGCCGTTAGAGTAAGGCATAGAATGAACAAAACCGCCAACCGTCTCGACATGGATGCAACTCCTTTATATTTATTGTTATCGCCTATCGATTTCTTTTTAAAATCAACCATAATAAGAACGATATTCGTCAAATAAGGATAGATCGATGTTATCGTCAGAAGAACTGCAACAATTATTATTGGATATTGAATCGGATCGCGTAGAATGGACAATCGCGACAAAAGATATCGACAAATTTTCCAAAGCGATTTGCGCCTTCGCCAATGATATGCCTGACCACAAGAAGCCGGGTTATCTAATTATTGGTGCAAAGGATAAGGGCGGTTTACACGGATTGCAGGTTACCGATGAATTAATCAAAGATTTATCTTCTATCCGTTCCAATGGCAGAATTCAACCTTTGCCATCAATGACAGTCGCCAAATATTCTTTCCCCAATCAAAAAGGCGATGTCGCCGTAGTCGAAGTAATGCCCTCCTTAATGCCGCCAGTTCGTTTTGAGGGTAAGGTTTGGATAAGGATTGGTTCATCCAAACAAATCGCCACTGAACAGGAAGAACGGATTCTTACGGAGCGCCGAATTGCCAAAACGCTTACTTTCGATGCGCGCCCTTGTCTTGGAAGCAATATCCAAGAATTAAGTCTTGAACTGTTCATGGCGACGTATCTCCCCAACGCCATAGCCCGCGATATTCTTGAACGCAACAACCGCAATGCAAGCGAACAAATGGCTTCGCTTCGGTTATTTGACGCAAGCCAGAAATGCCCCACCAATGCGGGCATTCTGCTTTTAGGCCAAGACCCCTTGCGATGGCTGCCCGGCGCCTATATCCAATTTGTCCGTTTTTCAGGAACCGAGTTATCCGACAAGGCCATTGACGAGCAACAATTCTCCGGCGATTTAATCACGGTTTTACATAGTTTGGATTCATTCATCCCTCGGCAAATCCAGCAATATCCCGAATACAAAAGCCCCTTTAGAGAACGCGCTGTTTTCGATTATCCCGTCATCGCCATTCGGGAATTATTGATGAACGCCATCATGCACCGCAATTATGAAGGATCGACGAGTCCCATTCGTTTTTACTGGTTTGACGATCGGATTGAAATTCAAAATCCTGGCGGTCTCTTCGGCGAAGTAACAGCGGAAAATTATATGCGCCAGACTGCCTATCGCAATCCCGTACTCGCCGAAGCGATGAAAAACCTTGGTTATATCAACCGTTTCGGCGCGGGTATCGGCATTTCGCAAAAAGAGTTAAAGGAAAACGGCAATCCTCCGGCAGAATTCACTTTTGAATCCAATTCCGTCCTCGTTATTCTGAGGAAACGTCTATGAAAACGGTTGTTTTTTTTAATTGTACAAGCGGTGTCGGCAAGACCTCTCTCGTTTACCATTTGGCATGGATGTTCGCCGAGAAAGGCCACAATATTCTAGCGGCGGATTTGGATCCTCAATCCAATCTCTCTTCCATGTTTCTCGTTGAAGAACGCTTGAAAGAGTTATGGCCAAAGGGGGAGCATGAACAAACGATTTATGGCGCAATATCTCCTTTACTAAAAGGAATTGGAGATATAGAAGAGTCGCATATCGAAAATATATTTATGGATAAAGTGATTTTGCCTGGGAATCTCGATTTGATTGTGGGCGATTTTAGCTTATCAAACTATGAAAACGAACTAAGCGAACAATGGCCAAAATGTTTAGATAGAAGAGAAAACTCTTTTCGCGTCATCTCCGCCTTTTACCGTATCATTGAAAGAGCCGCTTTGGCAAGAAACTCCGATTATGTTTTAATTGATGTCGGACCCAACCTGGGCGCGATCAATCGCTCGGCGATAATCGCCGCAGATTATGTTGTCATTCCTCTCTCACCTGATTTATATTCACTTCAAGGAATAAGAAATTTAGGACCAACGTTAAGAAATTGGAGAGAACATTGGAAAGAACGTCTTCAGAAAAATCCTGAGTCTTCTCTCTCCTTGCCCGCAGGAGGGATGCGTCCCCTTGGTTATGTAATTCTACAACACGCCGCGAGACAAGACCGGCCCGTTAAAGCCTATGAAAAATGGATCGACCGCATTCCGGGAGAATACCGCTCCTCTGTTTTGAATGAAGCCGAAGAAAATCCTCCACAAGCCGCTGATGATCCGCATTGCCTTTCCCTCATCAAACATTACCGCAGTTTGATGCCGATGGCGATGGAAGCGAGAAAGCCGATGTTTAAACTAAAACCCGCCGACGGCGCTATTGGCGCCCATGTTAACGCCGTCAGACAATGCTATGAGGATTTCGAACATTTGGCGGAAGAAATCGAAAAACGAATCGGCTTGAAATCCGATGCATGAAATACGCCGGGAGCATTGCGCCCCCGGCTCGATCGATATCACTCATCTCCCCTCAGTGCCTTCTCCAGAATTTGATAGGTTCGATTCACCATCGGCCGAGGGTCGGTCAACAGTCCGGCGGCGGTGAGGGCATTGTCGAAAATCTGCTCCGCCGCCAGTTTGAGAAACTCATCGTCTCCCTTTTCCCGGCGCTTCGCCAGCTGAACCATGATGGGATGATGGGAATTGATTTCGAGGTTTTTGCGTCCGATGGCGGCGAAATCTTTGTTGACCGATTGCATGATCCGCTGCATTCCCGACGTCATTCCCGCATCGACGTTGACCACAATGGCGGGGCTGTCTACCAGCCGCTTCGATTCGCGTACGGAATCCACGCGATCCCCCAAAACAATTTTAAACCAGCCAGTCAGCGAATCGACTTCGTCCCTCGTCAACTCGTCCTTTTGTTCCTCTTCCGGCTTTGGCGGCGCATCGGGCAAGTCCAAATCGGCTTGATCGGCGGGGATGATCTTCTTGCCGTCGAATTCGTGGATGGCGTTGAGCACGAAATCGTCGATGGGATCGAAAACGTAGAGCGCTTCCAAATCCCGCTGCCGAAACGCTTCCATATAGGGGCTGTTCTGGATGGCGTCCCGGCTGGGGCCGTTAACGTAATAGATATTGTTCTGCCCCGCTTTCATACGAGCGGCGTAATCGGCCAGGGAAATCAGTCGTCCCGGCGCCTCTTTCGACGATTCGAAGCGCAGCAGCGGATTCAACTCTTCCCGGTATTCGTAATCCCGCGCCGCGCCTTCTTTGAGAAAGACGCCGAAAGTTTTCCAGAAGGTTTGATAATTCTCCGGATTGGACGAGGCTTCCTCAGCCAAGAATTTGAGAAAGCGGGTTGCGATTACTTTGCGCAATTTGCGCACTAGCGCGTTGTCTTGCAGCGTCTCGCGGGAGATGTTGAGCGGCAAATCCTCGCTGTCGACGACGCCCTTCACGAACCGCAGCCATTCTGGAAGGATCGCCTCGCTATGCTGTTGAATCAAAACTTTCCGGCAGTAAAGATTTACGCCCGGATCCAGCCGCCCGAATCCGAAACTCTCAAAATTGCTTTTGGGAACGAAGAGAAGCGAATGGATTTGCAACGGAACGTCGGCGGAAAAATGAAAACGGTAGAGCGGTTCGTCATGGTCGTTGGCGACGAACTTGAAAAATTCCGCATATTCCTCGTCTTTCACCTCGTTCTTATTGCGCGTCCATATCGCCTGGATGGTATTGACCGTCTTGCCGTCGAGAACGATAGGGAAGGGAACAAAATTGGAATATTGCTTGACGATGCGTTCGATCGCAGGGACGGAAGCGAATTCCTCCGCCTCCTCCCGCAATTCCAAAACGATCTTGGTTCCTCGCTTCAAATTCTCGGCGGGAGAAATGACGTATTCGCCCATGCCGTCCGATTCCCACAGCCAGCCCTCCGCATCCGGCTTATAAGATCGCGTGTAAACGCGCACGTTTTTAGCCGCCATGAACGAAGAGTAGAAGCCCACTCCAAATTGTCCGATCAATTGCGCGTCCTTGGCCGTCGCATCTGCATGGCGTTGGAGAAAATCCCGCGTACCGGAATGGGCGATGGTTCCGAGATTGCGGATCAATTCTTCTTCCGTCATGCCGATGCCCGAATCGGCGATCGATATCGTTTTCGCCTTCGCATCGACATCGATCCGGATTTCCAACGGCAGATCGGGATCGGCGGCGTCAGGATTCAGCAATTTTTCGTACCTGATTTTTTCGAGAGCATCGGCGGCGTTGGAAATCAACTCCCGCACGAATATTTCCCGATTCGTATACAGCGAATGAATTACGATATCGAGAACCTGCTTCACTTCCGCTTGAAAAGAATGGGATTCTCTTTTTTCCGAGCGTTCGGCGTCTGTCATTTTCATCCTCGCAATCTTTCACCGCCGCAAACCGTTGCGGCTTTGGCGGATTGTATTTATCTTTCATAGATATTTTAGAGTTGAGGCGTCTATTATAAAGTCTGTTGAAAATCTGGTACGATGGTTTAGGAAAGTGGCGGAAAGGAAAAAGTGGTGGGCTACGCTTCGCTTTGAGCCCACCCTACCCAACTTCGCCTTGCCTTTGCCACCCGAGCTTTAGGAGAATAATCATGCTGCGATGCTTCTTCGCTTTTTTCACCTCTTTTTTCTTGACAATGAATCTCCAGGCCGCTTCTATGAATGCGCCTGGCCATCTTGCTTGCGAGTACTTAACCAATCCCATCGGACTGGGCGAAACCTCCCCGCGGCTCAGTTGGAAGCTCGACGATCTCCGGCGCGGCGCTTGTCAAACCGCCTATCAAATCCTTGTCGCTTCTGATCCTCAGCGCCTTCAGCCAGGCCAGGCGGACGCTTGGGACAGCGGCAAAGTCGATTCGGATCAATCCATCCAAATCGTTTACGGCGGCAACCCTCTGAGCTCCGGCGCCGCGTATTATTGGAAAGTGCGCGTTTGGGACAAGAACGGCGAACCGTCTCCTTTCAGCGAAACCGCCTTTTGGCGTATGGGTCTGCTTAATCCTTCCGATTGGAAAGCGCAATGGATCGGCCTTCCCGGCTTGCTCAAAGACAATATCCCCGCCCATCTTGGCTATCATAGCCAACTCGAAAAAAACGCGGGTACGCCCAAATGGGTCATGATCGATCTGGGCGAATCCAAAGCCGTCGACGCCGTCAATCTCCTCGGCGTTCGTCCCTTCTACTATTCCTCGCAGCCGGGCTTTCTATTTCCCGTCCGTTACCGGATCGACGTTTCCAATGATTGCAATTTCGCCGATTTCAAAACCGTCGCTGACGAAACCGCCGCCGACGTTCCCAATCCCGGTGAAAAAGTGCGTCATTATGGATTCGAATCCTGCCCAGGCCGCTATGTTCGCCTCTATGTAATCAAATTGGCGCGCCGCGACGCTGATAATTGCGCCTTCGCTCTTGCAGAGATGGAAGTTCTTGCGGACGGGGTTGTGATTTCAAAAGGCAGCAAAGCCTCCGCACTCGATTCCATCGAATCCGGCGAATGGGCGTTAAGCCATCTCAACGACGGCGTCGTCGAAGCTCGCCGCGTTCAACACGCGCAGCCAGGTCCCAGCCCTATACTGCGTAAAACCTTCAAAATTCCCGCCGCTCCGAAAACCGCTACTCTTTACGCTTCCGCTTTGGGTTTATATGAAATTCATATTAACGGAAAGCGGGTGGGCGAAAATATTCTTGCTCCCGAATGGACTGATTACGCCCAACGCATTCAATACCAAGCTTATGACGTTTCTTCCTTATTGACAAAAGGCGATAACGCCGTCGGCGCTCTTCTCGGCGAAGGATGGTATGCGGGTCTGGTTGGCCTCATGTCGCCCCGTCAGTACGGGCGGCAATTAGGTTTACTATTGCAACTCGAAGTGGAATGCGAGGATGGCTCCAAGCAAATCATCGTCTCCGATCCCTCTTGGAAAGCTAGCGATAACGGCCCTATTCGCGGTTCGGATATCATTCGCGGCGAGACCTATGACGCCCGCCTGGAAATACCGAGATGGGACAAAGCGGACTTCGACGACGCCCAATGGATTCCGGTTCAAACCATAACCGGCGTTCAAGCCGAACTCTCCGCCCAGCCCAACGAACCCATCCGTATTACTCAACTTATTCAGCCCCGCCAACTTTCCGAACCCGCGCCCGGCGTCTACGTCTTCGATCTGGGGCAAAACATGGTAGGCTGGAGCCGCCTCAAAGCGCATGGCGATGTTGGAACGAAAATCCAATTGCGCCACGCTGAAGTGCTGCAACCCGACGGCAACGTTTACACGGACAACTTGCGGGGAGATTTTCAACGCGACGTTTATATCTTCAACGGCGGCGAATCGGTTTTAGAACCTCACTTCACCTATCACGGCTTCCGCTACGTCGAAGTTACCGGCCTTCCTTATAAACCCGATCCGAACGACCTGACTGGCTGCATCTTTTATTCCGCCGCCCCCCTCAACGGCCAATTCGAATGCTCCGATCCTCTATTGAATCAACTCATGAGCAACATCGTCTGGACGCAGCGGGGCAACATGCACAGCACGCCCACCGACTGCCCTCAGCGCGACGAACGTCTTGGATGGATGGGCGACGCCCAGGTTTTCTCTCAAGCCGCCTGCTTCAACATGAATATGGCCGCTTTCTTTACGAAATGGCTGCGAGACGTTCGCGAAGCCCAATCGGACGATGGCCGCTTCTCCGATTTCTCCCCAAACCCCTCCAAGTCGAATGGCGCCTTCTTAGCCTCTCCCGCCTGGGCCGACGCCGGAGTCATCGTTCCTTGGCGCATGTACGAAAACTACGGCGACGTCCGCATTCTGGAGCGCCATTTCGACGCCGCCCGCCGTTGGGTGGAATACGTCCGCCTCCACAGCCCCGGACTCATCTGGAGCGACGGGCGCGGCAACGATTACGGCGACTGGCTCAACGGCGACACGCTGATTCTGGACGGCTGGCCCAAGAAAGGCGCCGACATCCCCCGCGAAATCCTCGCCACGGCGTTTTTCGCCCACTCCACGGATATTCTCTCTAAAATGGCAAAAGTCATCGGCAAAGAGAAAGAAGCGCAGGAGTACGGAAAATTAGCCCAAGAGATCAAATCGGCCTTTTGCCAAAAATATCTCCAGCCGGATGGCCGCATTGAAAGCAATACTCAGAGCGCCTATGCCCTAGCGCTTCATTTCCGCCTCATCCCCGATTCCCTGCGCGAAGCCGCTCTGCGCCATCTGCTGGAAGGAATTGAAACCTACAGCGGACGCCTTTCCACCGGCATCCAAACCACCAACCGTATGATGTTGGAATTGGCGGACGAGGGACGCTCCGACATCGCCTATCGACTTCTCACGAGCCGCGAAATCCCCTCGTGGGGCTATATGATCGATCATGGCGCAACCACGATTTGGGAGCGCTGGGACGGCTGGGTGGATGGCCGGGGCTTCCAAAACAAGGGAATGAATTCCTTCAACCATTACGCCATCGGCGCCGTCGGCGAATGGATGTACCGCTGCATCGCTGGAATCAATCCCGATCCCGAAATCCCCGCCTTCAAGCGCTTCATCCTCCACCCGCGCTTCGGCGGCGGACTTACTTGGGCCAAGGCTAAATTCGATTCTCCCTACGGCGAAATATCCAGTTCCTGGAAAATCGAAAACGGCGTCTTCGCTTACGACGCCGTAGTTCCGCCCAATAGCGAGGCGATCGTCTACATCCCCGCCTCCGATGTTTCCGAAGTAAAGGTAAGCGGGAAATCAATCAAGGATCGGAAGGATATTCATTTCTTAGAGATGAAAGATGGTTGCGTTGTATTATCTGTTAAGGCGGGAAGTTATCGTTTTGAGGTGAAATTTGCAAAGTAAGAGGCTGGAGCGGAAATGATGAAATTCTAATTGCTTTAACACCGATTTCCACAGAGCTCTGCCAACCATAGAATTCCATAAGGAAGAGCGATACTAATCCAGTCAAAATCAATGTATTATATCATTTACTCTCTCTTGCCAGTAGCAAAATTCTGGCGCTTAAAATATAGTATTTACGGTTATAACATCCCTTGATTTTTCAGAATAGACATAGAAATTTCTCGTTCCAAGTTTTGAAACATCTTGTCCGTAGCCGCCCTTTTGCTGGATAAGTTCTTCGATCGTTTGAATAGCGGCGGGGGAATTGGCTTGGCCGTAAATTTGGTTCGAGCAGTTGGCTACAATATTATGATCGATGGACTTGGGGGTTTGGGTGGAAAAGATTAGTCCCAAACCGTACTTTCTCGCTTGCGCCGCCAGGCGGATCAGACTTTCTTTGCAAGGAGTCGATTTCCCCGAAGGAGCGAAATCCTTGGCTTCGTCAATCGCGAGCAGTCCCTGCAAAGGCTTATTGGCGGAAGCCGGATTTTTCTTAATCCAGGTAAACAACGTCATCGCCCGTTGATTCATAAATTCCAGTTGAGTTTCCATGCTGGGCAATCCGATAAAATAAATCTGATATACATATCCGCTGCGCAAGGTCTCTTCTCTGTACTATCCGCGTGAAAAGATAGAGGTGAACTTCGTATCGATAATGATCCGGCTGCCTTCAATTATATTGCTCAATACAATATCGATGCGCAAGGAGGGACGTATTTTATCGATGAATGATGTCTTCCTTTCGATGAGCCGCCCAACATTTTTCCCTGCATCAACGCGCCATTCTGATCTAGCGAGAACAATATCGTAGAAGCCAGCGGCTTCCTTTTCTTATAACCGTCCGATCCACGCGATATCTCTATCCGGCAATGATCTACAGGATTCTTTTCAACTCCTTTGGAGTTCATCGATCAGGAAATATCCAATACTTGGCGAACAGAGGCGGCCAACATCTCCTCCGAGAAGGGTTTCTGGATGAAATGAATGCCGCTCTCCAAAATACCGCTATGAGCGATTACGTTCGCTGTATAACCGGACATGAACAGGCATTTCAGATCCGGCTTGATCGAAAGCAACCGTTCGGCTAGTTCGCGGCCGCTCATCTTCGGCATCACTACATCGGTGATTAAAAGGTCAATATCGTTTGTAGTTGTTTCAGCCAAGCGAATGGCCTCCTTCGGCGTATTTGCGGCAAGCACCGTATAACCCAATTCTTCGAGCATTCGTCTACCGATATCAAGAATCATGACATCGTCTTCGATAAGGAGAATCGTTTCCTTGCCTTGTTGCGGCGCTACCTCTACATGAGCCGCCGAGTGGGGAAGAACATCGCCTGCATACCGGGGCAGGTATATGCGGAATGTCGTTCCATGCCCCGGCTCACTGTATACATTGATAAAACCGCCGTTTTGCTTAACCGCTCCGAATACGGCCGGCAGACCCAGTCCAGTTCCTTTGCCTAACTTTTTGGTGGTGAAGAAAAGCTCGAAGATTTTCGATAGAGTATCTTTGTCCATTCCGCAACCGTCGTCGCTCACCGCCAGAAGAACGTATTCGCCAGGGATGGATCCCACATGGCTGGCGCAGTAGGCTTCATTGAATTCTGTGTTCGACGTCTCGAAGATGATCTTTCCTACGCCAGCAATCGCATCGCGGGCGTTGACTGCCAGATTGACCAGAATCTGGTCGAGCTGGGATGGATCGATTTTTATCCAATAGAGGTTTTGGCCCGGCATCCAGACCAAGCTGATGTCCTCGCCGACCAATCGCTGGATCATCTTCATTATGTTCGAAACGGCGTTATTCAAGTCCAGCGCCGTGGGGCTGACTGTCTCTTTGCGGGCGAAAGCCAACAATTGGCGGGTCAATGAGGCAGCCCGGTCGGCAGTTTTTTTAATTTCTTGAATATCCATTCGGGTTATATGGTCTTTTGGAAGTGCGCGCAAGACCAGGTCGCCGTATCCGCGAATGGCCATAATGATATTATTGAAATCGTGCGCCACGCCGCCCGCCAGCCGGCCCACCGCCTCCATTTTCTGGGCTTGGCGGAATTGTTCTTCCAATACCTTTCGTTCCGTGTTGTCGAATATATAGGAGCGAATTTCAACCAGTTCTCCCCGATCGTTAAAGATTCCTATATTATTTTCGATCATATAAACGGGATTGCCATCCATTCGACGAAGTTCTTTTTCGATGCCGAACAGTTCTTTTTTTTCCTGAAGCAATTGCAAGAAATTCTCGCGGGCTTTTGGATCTTGGTAGAACAGAGCGATATTGGTTGCAAGGGCTTCTTCTTTGGATGGGATTCTGAATATTTTTAAATACGCTGGATTGCAGTCTACGATACGTCCATCAACCGACGAAATTAATACTCCTGTCAAATCTTGCTCGAAGAATTGGCGATAGCGTTCTTCACTTTGACGCAGCGTCTCTTCCGCCTGCTTCCGTTCGGTGATATCTTGAATAGTACCGATGGAGTGGATCGGCGTTCCCTCCGAGTTGTAAAAGGTTTCACACTGTTCGTGCACGAATTTAATACGGCCGCCCTTCATCAGCAAGCGGAGATCAACGCTATAGGGCGCATGGTTCTTCAAGGAATCGGCGTAGGCTTTCTCTACCCGAGGTCGGTCTTCCGGATAAATCCTCTCTAAAAATGCTTCATTAGTTCCATCGAACTCGCCTGGATCTATTTCAAAAATTCGATAAACCTCATTAGACCAAAGAAGTTGATTTTCAACCAGGTTTAAATCCCAACTCCCGATCTTGGCTATCCGTTGGGCTTCGGCCAACAACATCTCGCTCTGCCATAATTTCTCCTCCGCCCGCTTGCGTTGCGTAATGTCAAGTACGATGGAGTGAAGAAAAATTTTCCCTTTCGATTGAATTTTACTGCTATATACTTCGACATCACGGATAGAACCATCCGCTATTTTATGGCGAAATTCGAAGGGAGTGCATTTCCCTGAAAGAACTTTATCCATCTCAAGTTGCATCCGGTCGGGTGGAAGAGTATTGATCTCTTGGATCTTCATTTGTTTAAGCCGCTCGCGAGACCATTTGTAGAATATTGCGGCGGCTTCATTGGCGTCGACGATATTCCCGGTTTCCGGATCGACAATCAGTTTAATGGCCGCGTGTTTTTCAAATAGATTTCGAAAAAGCTCTTCGCTCTCCTGCAATGCGGTTTCGGCCATCTTGCGCTCGGTGATGTCCGAACCGACGCTGAACATCTCGACCGTGTTTCCATTCTCATCCTTAATGGCTTTATTGGTCCAGGCAATCCAGACTTTTCTTCCGTCCCTGCAGACGTTTTGGTTAATATTATTCGTGTACAACTCCGGGTGTTCAATCATACCGTTGAACATATCAACCAGATTTCGACCCGACTCATCCCGCTCCTCGACGATGGTTCCCATGATTGGTTTTCCCAGAATTTCCCGCTCGCTAAAACCGAAGAACGATTGTCCAAACTCATTCAGGAACGTAATCGCTCCCTCTCGATTCCACCTCAAAATGATGCTGTTCGCATTCTGAACCAGTTCCCGGTACTTGGCTTCACTGGCATGCAGCGCATCCTCATACTGTTTTTTTTCGGTAATGTCGTGGACGATGGCGTAGAGAAAATTCTTGCCGCTTAGGAGTATCGGGCCGATATACACTTCCACGTCTCGAATTTCTCCATTGGCCAGGCGGTGGCGGAGTATTTCGTGTTTCTGGCTGCCCGACTTCGCCGTTTGCAAAATAGCCAATATGGCTTCTGGCGGAAGCGTGCAGAAATCCTTGACTTTTTTGGTTTTAAAGGTATCGATGTCATATCCGTAATAGGCGCACGCCGCCGGATTGGCATCGACGATCTCGGCGGTATCCGGATCCGCAATCAACATCACGGCAAAATTGTCTTTGAATAGGCTCTGATACCGGCTTTCCGCTTCCGCCTTTGCCTTGCGAAGGCGGGCGCTCTCCAACGCGTTCTGCGCCGCGAAACGAAGACGCTTGTAATGTTGGGGTTTTTTGACGATATAATCATCCAAACCCAATTTCATGGCGTTGACCGCTATCTCTTCGTTACCCGTACCCGTAAACATGATGACGGGGCAATTGGGATAGCGGGATTTCACTTGCTGCAGAACGGTCAATCCATCCGTCCAGAGAAGAGAAAAGTCGGTAATCACAAGGTCAAAATCTGGATTGTTCAAAGCGTCTCGCAACGATCTTTCATCGCCGATCTGGAATGCAACAAGAGTCGGAAATTGTTTTTTTAGTTCCTGGAGCGCAAGGACGCGATCGTTGGGATTGTCATCCACCAAGAGAATGCGTACCGATTCATTTGCATTCATGATTTGTTTCCTTTTTATCGATTGAGGCTTCTGCAAAATTCATAAAATCCGCTTTTAAATTCTCCCCCCAAACTTGGGGGGAGTTATACCAGTCTGCGTTAGGATTGTTGTTTATAAGTTCCCTCGCCCTCTGGGAGAGGGTTAGGGTGAGGGTATAGTAAGTCTAATAATATCAACCCTCACCTAACCTCTCCCAATCTTGGGAGAGGAATTTTAAAATCGACAAATTCAAAGCAGTTTGGTATTAGAGGGGGGTTGATTATGTTATACTTAAAGCAACCCCCTCCTAACCTCCCCCAGGCTTTGGGGAGGAATAATGGAATTTTACAAGCAGCTCGATTCAAAAAAGATCGGGTTTTTCGTTCAGGTTCGTCCAGTATTGTCCGACTGTTTTCATCATGGATACAAAAGCATGAAAGTTGGCAGGTTTGACCAGATAGGAGTTGACTCCCAGATCGTACGCCCGGTTAATATCCGATAACGAGGCCCGGCCTCCAGTAGCGATGTAATTCTCGGAATACTCTTTCATGAGGGACAGTGGATAAACGCCACCCCGAGCTTTTCGAAGCGCTTCTTCATTGATATCGGTCGCGTAGATCCGGCAACGGCTGTAAATTTCTTCTTCCTCCAGCAGAATGGCTAATGAATAAGCCTCCTCGCCGGTGGAACATCCAGCCGTCCACAAGCGAACGAACGGATAAGTCCGCAAAATCGGTACGACCTCCGAACGGAACGAACGATAGAAATCGGGATCGCGAAACAGGGAGGTTACGTTGACAGTTACAGCATAAATGAACCGTTGCATCGCTTCCATATCGCAAAGTATTTTTTCATGCAATTCGGGAATTGAACTCAATTTCTCGTCGCGGATTATGTTTCCGATACGGCGCCGCAACGAAGACGGCGCATAATCCCGGAAATCGTAACCGGCGCGTTCGTAGACGGTTTCCAACAAGGAGGAGATTTCTCGATCGTCGAGTTTATTCATAACCTTGACTGATTCCTTCAGCGATACAACCACACGCGCAGCAAAGCGAAGAGGCGTTCGGAATCCACCGGTTTGGGAACGTAATCGGAAGAGCCCGCTTCGATGCATTTCTCGCGGTCGCCTTTCGTCGCCTTGGCCGTGAGCGCAATAATCGGCAATGATTTGAATTTTGTTATTTTGCGAATACGGCGGATGGCCTCGAAGCCATCCATTTCCGGCATCATGATGTCCATTAAAATGGCATCGAGGCCCGGAGTCTTCTTCAACAATTCAATCCCCTCTTTTCCATCGGAGGCGTAGAGAACTTCCATTTGATTGTGTTCAAGCAGGCTGGTCATAGCGAAGATGTTCCGGATATCGTCGTCCACAATGAGAATCTTTTTACCGGCCAGCAGCGGATCTTTTTGCCTCGCTTGATGCAATAGAGTTCGCTTCGATTCGGGCAGGTTTTCTTCGACCTGATGGAGGAACAGAGTCACTTCGTCGTAGAGGCGTTCCTTGGACTTTGCATCTTTGACGATAATGGTTTCGGAGATTCTGCTTAATTCTCCGGCTTGGCGTTCGCTTAGTTCCTTGGCCGTATAGATGATAACGGGGAGCCGCGAGAAATCTACGGAATCCTTGGTTTTCTCGATCACTTCCGAACCATCCATATCCGGCAGTTTTAAATCCAGCACCAGGCAATCGAAGGATTGGCTTCGAAGAGCGTCGATCGCTTCTATTCCATTCTGGACGGCAATAATGCGCACTTTATCCTCGGCCAGAAGATTCACTATAGATTCGCGTTCGACGGCGTTGTCTTCCACCACGAGAACCTGTTTGATAGTATCTTTGTTGACTTGTTGGATTCGGGCAAACACCTCTTCCAACGCCTCCACGGCAATCGGTTTTTCCAGATAGACAAACGCCCCCATTTTCAGGGCGCGCAATCGTTGATTCTCCTCGATCGTGATTACATGTACGGGGATATGGCGAGTTCGTTGATCGTGTTTCAGAATGTCGAGTACGGCCCAGCCGTCCATGTCGGGAAGATGGATATCCAGCGTAATGGCGACGGGTTTGTATTTCCGCGCCAGAGCCACGCCTTCCTCGCCGGTTAACGCTGCAAGACCTTTAAATCCCCGTTCCCACGCCTTTTCCAACAGAATCTTGGCAAACGCAACGTCGTCCTCAATAACCAACAAGGTTCGATCGCTTGGCAGGATAGAAGCGCGGTCGTCGGGTATCGCGGTTTCCATCGCGACCAGAGATTCTTCTTGGGAAATAACAAACTGATCGCCGGTAAGGGAGAAATCCGATGCGAGCTCGTCTTGATTTCCTGTATTTCGAGGTCTCTCGGGGAGAATTTCACCGTCCGGAGGATTACTCGGTTTACGATCCGGACGCAGTTTGTAATTTAACGGCAAGAAGAGAGTAAAGACAGAGCCTTGGCCTTCCTTGCTTTGGACCAACCGCAGTTCGCCACCCAACAAGTGGGCGATTCCCCGGCTGATGGACAGTCCCAAACCCGTGCCGCCGAACTTGCGGTTGGTGGAGGCGTCCGCCTGTTGGAACGACTCGAAAATGATCCGCCGTTTGTCTTCGGGGATGCCGATGCCGGTATCGCTGACGGTGAAGGCGACTACCATTTTGGCGTGGTTGAGAATCTCATGATCGAGACTCCAACCGGACGCCGCTTTGCTTATCTTCAGGGTCACTTCGCCTTTGTTAGTAAATTTGAAGGCGTTGGAAAGTAGATTCTTAAGCACCTGTTGCAGGCGTTTCGCGTCGGTGGAGAAGGATTTCGGCAATCCCGGTTCGCAAGCGGTGGAGAACGCCAGATTTTTGCCATCTGCTATGGGATGGAAGGTGCGTTCCACCTGTTCGCACAAATCGTTGAATCGCACTTCGGCAAGTTCCAGTTCCACCGTTCCGGATTCGATTTTGGCCAGATCGAGTATGTCGTTAATGAGAGAAAGAGGTCGGAACCGGCAGTATGAATGGTGTGGGCGTAATCCACCTGCTTTTCATTCAGGTTGCCTTCCGTATTATCGGTTAACATTTTGGAGAGGATAAGTAAACTATTCAATGGCGTGCGCAATTCATGCGACATGTTGGCAAGGAACTCCGACTTGTATTTGGAGGTCAGTTCGAGTTGTTCGGCTTTCTCCTTCAGGAGCGCCCCGACCTGCTCCACTTCGCGATTTTTGCGTTCCAGTTCCGTTTTTTGATCGCCGAGCAATCCCGCGCGTTCCTCCAGTTCTTCGTTGGCCTGCTGTAGTTCTTCCTGCTGTTTTTTCAAGCGCTCTTCCGAAACTTGGAGCGTCTTGGCCTGATCTTCCAATCGTTTGTTGGTTTCTCGGAGTTCTTCCTGCTGCGCCTGCAATTCCGAGGAGAGGGATTGCGATTGCTTGAGTAATTCCTCCGTCCGCTGCGTGGCCAAAATGGTATTGAGAACAATGCCGAGACTCTCCGACAATTGTTCCAAGAATGAGATTTGCACTTCGTTGAACGCATTAAAGGACGCCAGTTCGAACACCGCAAGCACGTCGTTCTCGAAAACCACCGGCAGCATCACGATATTGAGGGGTGAACTTTCTCCTAATCCGGACGATATCTTGATGTAATCATTCGGCACCTGCGTCAGCGTGATGCGTTGTTTCTCGTAGGCGCACTGTCCAATCAATCCTTCGCCGTAGCGGAACAGGTTGGAAATATGCTTGCGTTCCTTATAACCATAGCTGGAGAGGAGTTTGAGAACCGGCTGGCTGTCCAGCATGTCGCTAATGAAGAAGACGCCGTGTTGTATGCTGACCACGGGAGCGAGTTCGGACATGAGGAGTTTGGCGACCGTGTTGAGATCGCGCTGACCCTGCATCAGTCGGGTGAATTTAGTCAAATTGGTCTTCAACCAGTCCTGTTCGGTATTGATGCGGGTGGTCTCGCGCAGGTTGCGGATCATCTCGTTAATGTTGTCCTTAAGTGCGGCGACTTCGCCCGCCGCTTCGACCGTTACGGAGCGCGATAAATCGCCCTTGGTGACCGCGGTAGCCACCTCGGTGATGGCGCGCACTTGGGCAGTCAAGTTGGCGGCCAAGCGATTGACGTTATCGGTCAGGTTCCTCCAGATTCCAGCGGCTCCCGGCACGTTCGCTTGTCCTCCCAAGCGGCCTTCAACGCCCACTTCGCGGGCTACGGTAGTGACCTGGTCGGCAAAGGTGGCGAGGGTATCGATCATTTCATTGATGGTTTCCGCCAGTTCTGCAATCTCGCCTTTTGCCTCCAGTATCAATTTCTACTTGAGTTCGCCATTGGCGACAGCGGTAACGACTTTGGCGATGCCCCGCACCTGGTCGGTCAGATTGGCCGCCATCAAATTGACGTTGTCGGTCAAGTCTTTCCATGTGCCAGACACGCCCCGTACTTGAGCTTGGCCTCCCAGTTTTCCATCGGTGCCGACCTCGCGCGCTACGCGGGTTACTTCCGAAGCGAAAGCATTCAGTTGATCGACCATGGTGTTGATGGTATTCTTGAGTTCGAGAATTTCGCCCTTAGCGTCCACCGTGATTTTCTTTTCCAAGTCGCCGCGCGCTACCGCTGTGGTCACGGTGGCGATGTTGCGCACCTGATCGGTCAGATTAGCGGCCATGAAATTGACGCTGTCGGTCAAATCTTTCCAGGTGCCGGCGATGCCGGTTACGTACGCCTGGCCGCCCAACCGGCCTTCGGTTCCCACTTCGCGCGCCACGCGGGTGACTTCCGATGCAAAAGCGCGCAATTGATCTACCATCGTGTTGATGGTCTCTTTCAATTGGAGAAATTCGCCGCGCACGTCAACGGTGATCTTCTTCGAGAGGTCGCCATTGGCAACGGCGATGGTGACATCGGCAATGTTGCGCACCTGGTTGGTGAGGTTGTTAGCCATCAAGTTGACATTATCGGTCAAGTCTTTCCAGGTTCCCGCTACCCCCGGCACCTCCGCTTGGCCGCCTAATTTACCTTCCGTACCGACCTCGCGCGCCACTCGGGTGACTTCCGCCGCAAAGGAATTGAGTTGATCCACCATCGTATTGATGGTCTCTTTTAATTGGAGAAACTCGCCGCGAACATCCACAGTGATCTTTTTGGATAGGTTGCCATTAGCGACAGCCGTTGTGACATCGGCGATATTGCGTACCTGACCGGTCAAGTTGGCCGCCATCGAGTTGACGCTATCAGTTAGGTCTCGCCAAGTACCGGAAATGTCCCTGACTTCTGCTTGCCCCCCCAGTTTGCCATCCGTACCCACCTCGCGCGCTACCCGCGTCACTTCCGCCGCAAACGAGTTAAGTTGATCCACCATGGTGTTAATAGTGTTTTTGAGTTCCAGAATTTCGCCCTTGGCGTCGACAGTGATTTTCTTGGATAAACTCCCCTTGGCGACAGAGGTAGTTACATCGGCGATATTGCGTACCTGACCGGTCAAGTTGGCCGCCATCGAGTTGACGCTATCAGTTAGGTCTCGCCAAGTACCGGAAATGTCCCTGACTTCTGCTTGCCCCCCCAGTTTGCCATCCGTACCCACTTCGCGGGCTACCCGCGTCACTTCCGCCGCAAACGAGTTAAGTTGATCCACCATGGTGTTAATAGTGTTTTTGAGTTCCAGAATTTCACCCTTGGCGTCAACAGTGATTTTCTTGGATAAACTCCCCTTGGCGACAGAGGTAGTTACTTCGGCGATGTTGCGTACTTGACCGGTCAAGTTGGCGGCCATCAAATTCACGCTGTCGGTTAAATCTTTCCATGTACCCGCTACCCCCTTCACGATCGCTTGGCCGCCCAATTTACCGTCCGTACCCACTTCGCGGGCAACCCGCGTCACTTCAGAAGCAAACGAGTTCAACTGATCCACCATCGTGTTGATCGTGTTTTTGCCGCTTTCATAGAAAATTCATTATCGCGCTCATTTCGGCTTGAAGCATCAACTGGTTCGAAGCGGCGCAAGACATAAATCGGGAGGCCAAACAGAATCGAAACGATTTTATAGTACCTAGAGATTCTCCCATATAAAATATTCACTCGTCTTCTTGAAGATAGTCAGGAGTCAGGATTCCAATCCACAGCGGTTTGTCATATATTCTAGCCCGAATGGCTCTAGCCGATAGCAAAACAATTGCCATCGAGGATTAGGAACTCGTTCGAAGCGGAAAAAGTTTTTCTATTGAATAACAATAATAAATGTCCGCAACAACCTTTTGGAGGCAACCGTCATGAATCGTCTAACGCGCCGCCTTTTTCTTAAAAATTCCGCCATTGCCGCCGGAGCCGTCTGCGCGCCTGCGATCGTTCCGTCTTTCGCGCTGGGCAAAGACGGCGCAGCGGCTCCCAGCGAGAAAATCGCGATCGGTAGCATTGGTTTGGGAAACCGGGGATCCAGCAATATGCGCCAGTTTATGCGCTACGATGACGTGCGCGTAATCGCCGTCTGCGACGTATCCAAAATCCAACGGCAAAAAGCCAAGGAAATCGTGGATGATTTTTACGACAACAAAGACTGTTACGCGTACGGAGATTTTCGCGAATTGATCGCTCGCAAAGACATCGACGCCGTAAGTTTGGCGACGCCGGATCATTGGCACGTTCTCATCGGCCTGGCGGCGTCTCGCGCCGGAAAAGATATGTACTTCGAAAAACCGGTAGGTCTTAGCATGGAACAAGGACAAGCTTTGCGGAAGGCGATCAAGGACAACAAAAACGTCTTTCAGTTTGGAACCCAGCAGCGATCTTCCAACGATTTTCGCTTCGCTTGCGAATTGGCCCGCAACCAACGCATCGGCGAATTGAAGACCATCTTCGTGGGCGCTCCCGCCAGCTGGCCGATTCCCCAAGACGCGGAGATTCCCGTTCCCGACGATCTGGATTATGACATGTGGCTCGGACCCGCTCCCAAGGTTCCCTATTCCTATCAGCGCTGCCGTCCTTATAACGACAAGGAAAGTTATAGTTCCTGGTATCATATCTACGATTATTGCCTGGGATTCATCGCCAACTGGGGCGTTCACCATCTGGATATCGCGCAGTGGGGAAACGGAACCGACGATACGACTCCCATCGACGTTGAGGGGAAAGGAGAATTCCCCCAGGAAGGCATCGCCAATTGCTGCATCAAGTGGGAACTGGAATTTCACTACGCCAATGGAGTAACCATGATCTATACCGACAATCAGGGGCGAGCCAAGCAGGGGATTCGATTTGAAGGAAGCAAAGGATGGGTGCATGTCAACCGCCAGGGCATCGACGCCGAACCAAAGCCGCTGCTATCCGCTAAAATCGGCAAAGATGAAATTCATCTTCCCGAAAGCGGCGATCATCATCGCAACTTCCTGGATGCGGTAAAAATCCGCGGCGCGACGATATGCCCGGTGGAAACGGCGGTTCATTCGGATACGATCTGTCAGCTTTCTAATATTGCCGTGCGCCTTGGCCGTAAGTTGCGATGGAATCCCGAACTCGAACAATTTATCGATGACGATGAAGCTAACGGCATGTTGAAAAGACCGATGCGGGAGCCATGGACATTGAATGCTTGACGATTTGGGGAACAAATAAAAACGAAATAAGGAAATTCATCATGAATGGGTATAAGACTTACTTTTTCGCCATCGCTCTGTTAGGTTGTTCCTCCGTCTTTGGAAATCCGATTTCGGATGCTTCCGCCGAATTATTTGTGGGTTGGGCTTTCACAGATATCACGCCTGAAAAACCGGTGGCGTTGATCGGCCAGTTAAGCAAGCGGATTTCCCAGTCAGTTCTCGATCCTCTAACCGCGACGGTTTTAGCGCTGGAGACGCAAGGAAAGAACGGCGAACGGGAACAAGCGATTCTGGTTTCGTGCGACGTTCTTTATACTTGCAAGGAAATTCAGGAACGGTTGCAGAATCGGTTGAAAACGGCGATTCCCGATTTCGAGACGGAAAAGTTCTTTATGAACGCTACGCATACTCATACGGCTCCCGGTTTCATCGACGGCGCGTTTAAAGGGTTGTACGACGTGAGCCAGGACGAAGGCGTCATGAAGGCATCCGAATACGCCGATTTTTTCATCGACCGCGTCGGCGCAGCTGCCGTAAAGGCCTGGCGAAATCGAAAGCCGGGCGGCGTAAGTTGGGGATTGGGCCATGCCGTCGTGGGCAGAAACCGCCGCGCACATTATTTCAACGGCTCGACGGCAATGTACGGCAAGACGGATCGCGAAGATTTTTCCAACATCGAGGGTTATGAAGATCACGACGTTAACCTGTTGTTCTTCTGGACGCCGGACAACGAATTGTCAGGGATCATCGTCAATCTCGCCTGCACATCGCAGGAAACGGAAGGCCTGAGCGATATTTCTGCCGATTTTTGGCATGACGCAAGGCTCGAAATCCGCAAACGCATCGGCGGGGATATTTTCATTCTTCCCCAATGTTCCGCGGCGGGCGACCTTTCGCCCCACTATTTGTACAACTCGCAGGCGGAAAAAATCATGCGGGAAAGAAGAGGATTGACAAGCCGTCAGGAAATCGCTCGCCGGATCGCCGACGCTGTGGAGGATGTCTTGCCACTCTCGAAGAAGGATATTGCGCGCAATCCTATCTTCCGTCATGAATTGTCAAAAATCTCGCTTCCCATCCAGGATGCCGAGCGAGTTCCTTTTTACGAAACCGATTCCGTCGATCCCGTTGAAATGCACGCGATTCGTCTGGGCGATATCGCCATCGCCAGCAATCCCTTCGAACTCTATTTGGATTACGGCATTCGAATGAAAGCCAGAAGTCCCGCGTTATTGACTTTTCTCGTGCAACTATCCTGCCAGCACAGCGGCTATCTTCCCACCGAGAAAGCCATTCAAGGCGGCGGCTACAGTGCGGATAAATTTATCGTTGGTCCGGAGGGTGGGCAGATGTTAGTGAACGAAACCGTTCGATTGCTAAATCGGTTATGGGACAAGTAAACTATTCAAAATGGAAAAATATTTGGAAAGGAGCCTATTGAAATGGGAAACATATTGATTGGTTTAAACGCGGAATTTTCTCGCAGTTCGGACAAGCCTTTTGAATGGGCAGTGGAAAAAGCGGCGGAGATGGGATTTAAATATTTCGAACCGATGGTGCACTTTGGCCGCGAACTGATGAGCGAAGCCGGATATTATCACACCGTTTCCATGTTCGACGACCCTTACCGCATCAAGGATGCCTGCGATAAAGCGGGATTGACCATTTCCGCCTTGCAAGCGCATGGCCCCTTAGGACGCCCCGATGTGCACGGCGAATATATCAAACTGGCGATTCGCGCCGCCGCCGAAATCGGCGTTCCCGTGGTTAACACGGACGAAGGCGTCAAGGCTAAATGGACGACGGAAGAGGAAGATTTCGTTTTGATTAAGTATACGTTGCGAGAGGCTTCCTTCATCGCCGAGCGTCGCGGCGTCAAGATTGGCATCGAACCGCACGCTCAATATTCGCGCAATCCCGACGGGCTGGATCGAATCTACAACCTGGTCGATTCTCCCGCCATCGGCATCAATTTCGACACCGGCAACGCCTACTTGTGCGGACATGACGTCTATGCCTGGCTGGAAAGAGTGGCGGAGCGCCTTGTGCATCTGCACGCCAAGGATATTTCGGTGGAGCATTCGGAAGCGGAGCGGGGGCTTGTTACTGGAACGCCGGTTGGATGCGCGTGCGGCGAGGGCGTTTTGGATTGGAAGAAGATCATTGACATCGTTCGTCAAAAAACGCCGCGCGACATCGTCTTTTCCGTCGAGTGCGGGACGCCAACGCAAGCCGCCAAAAGTTTGGAACATCTCGCTGACCAGCTTAAATAATCAAAAAGAAAGAATGGCGGCATTCATCATTTCCTTGAATCTTTTTTATTTTATAAAACGACGTTCCATCTTTACATTAGATGTAAGTATAATAATTTCTAATCAATTTTTTTATATCTATGAAGCCGGGAGATAACAAGATTTTAAATATTCTCATAAACGGCATAATCTAAGAATTTCCTTGCGCCTGGCGCGATTCGAACGCGCGACCGACGGATTAGGAATCCGTTTTTCCGCTATAAATCTCCTACCATCACTTACTACTACCCTTGAAAACATTAGGAAATTGGAGATAATTTATCTATAAACAACTATTGACAAGTACGAAATACTATAAAATTTGCTCACTTTATGCTCACTCCAGAAAAGGAAAAAATCCCAATGAAATTAACGAAAAGCGTAGTTGACAAGGCTTCGTTTGCTCACTCCATGAGCGAAGAAAAAAAACAGTGCATTTTTTGGGATGACGAGTTGAAAGGATTCGGGCTTCGCGTTTTCCCGTCTGGCGTCAAAACCTTTGTTGTGGGCTACCGGCTGCGTGGGCGTTATCGGCTTACATCCATCGGGCGCTATGGCGTGTTTACTGTTGAAACGGCGCGCAAGGCGGCGCAAGAAATCCTTTTCAATGCGGCGAAGGGCATTGACGCGGCGGAAGAGAAAGCGGCGGCGCGCCGGGGCGATACGATGGCGGATTTATGCGCGGAATTCTTCGAACAGCATTCGAAAATTCATAAACGCAGTTGGAAAGATGACAAACGGCAAATCGAAAAAATAATCCTTCCAACGCTTGGGAAAAAGCGCATCGACGCAGTAACGCGACATCACGTTAGCACCCTTCATAAGCAATACGGAGAACGTGCGCCGTACCAAGCGAACCGCGTTCTCTCTCTCTTATCTAAAATCTTCGAATGGGCGAGGTTGATGGGCTACACGAAAAGCGGTTTCGAAAATCCGGCGCGCGGCATAAAAAAATTCAGAGAAGAGAAGCGCGATAGGTGGATAACGCCTGACGAGCTCCCACGTTTGGCGGAAGCGATTAACGAAGAAAAAAACATATACGCGAAGACGGCGTTTTGGTTGCTTCTTTTGACTGGTTTGAGACTGAATGAATTGTTGTCGGCGCGATGGGCAGACATTGATCTCTCACGAGAAGAATGGAGAATTCCACAAACAAAGGCCGGGCGAATTCATCATGTTCCCTTAAGCGCAGCGGCATTGGATATTCTTAAATCCATCCCTAAATGTTCGAGAAATCCATTCGTTTTCGTTGGAGTTAAAGAAGGCGCTCATCTAGTCAACATTGATAAGGCATGGCGACGCATAAAAGCTCGTGCGGGTCTTCACGATGTAAGAATCCACGATTTACGCAGAACATGCGGTTCTTGGATGGCGTCCAGCGGAGTATCTCTGCCCATCATAGGCAAAGCCTTGAATCATTCCAACCAGTCAACAACGGCGGTTTATGCTCGTCTTGGTGAAAATCCAGTTAAAGGGGCGTTTGAAGATTATGGCGGGAAAATCTTAAACATTGCGGCTATTCGCAAAGCGAAGAAAGAAACCGCTTAGAAGCCGCCTTCCTTGGCCTAGGCTCAACGTTCGCCGTTTGCCCTGTTGAAATTATGGACGCGGCTTTGCACCCTTCCTGGACAGTTCCCATAGTGTTCGTTCCAGGGAATCGCGCAACGATCCGCAAGTGGAGCGTGAACGCATCCAGGATGAGGCAAACCGCAAGCGCAGCGAAGCCACCAAGGCGCAGCCGCGAAATGACGATGGAACAATGGCGGAAAAAGAGCCGGTAGTGGGACAGAGTGTTCCACTACCTGTTGATCGTCACGAAGGACGCGAAGCCAAAGCCGCCGCGTCCAAGACGAACGCCGGGGCGGCGGAGCAATAAGGCCGGAACGTGGGAGATGCCCCCCGGTCCCCCCAAAGCCCCCGGCTTGGGACCCCCGGACGGTTCCATCAGATAGTACCTGTGCATGGGAAGGGATTCTGTGGCAATGCCCCCGGCCTGTTTGTGGCAGTGTTGGTGGAAAATATTTTTTGTATGATTTTGGATTTTTTTTGCTCATAGAGAATTTTCATATCGCCTTAAAAGCATGACCGTTACATGGTACGATGGTTTGGGATGCTGTTCAAGTAGGAATTACTGGAGGGAAAACGATGAATCGCCATAATTCCGTTTTTTTTCTTATGTCTATTTTGCTCGTTCCCGCATCTTCCGTATTCGCCTGGACGCAAGAACCTCAATGGCTTGACGCCTATGAATTCAACCAAGATACGTTGGCGGGCAATGGCTGGGAGGAGATTCCCGGCGGTTTCGAATCGTATGAGCCGGGAGTTAAGCAATTCGCAGTGCTTCCCGATCAGGCGTTTCCTTCCTCTGCGGATGTACGCAGGATTGCTATTACCGTCAAGCCGAAACAAGCGACGTTTCTCTATGCTTTGAATCCCATAGTCGCCAATGGCTGTCCTATTCTTCACGCTTTCTTTTATTTATTCTATTGCTGACCAATTTTTTATCATTGTTTGATTTGGTGTTGGGTTTGCATCTGTATCAGGATATGCTCGAAATTCCTGTAGAATTGCCCACGGATGTGACTTTAGTGGTATAAATCTGAGATAACGAGTTGGAGTCGATGAGAATTTATAGATTTTTGAAGTTGAACTGGGCCAATTATCCTCTATCACCAATATTTTTCCCTCTCCATTAAACTCACCCGTCAACGAGGTTTCTATTTTAAATGCTGAAAATAAATCAGAAGGATTCGCGACACTTGGAAATATTTCAATACGATTAATTGAAATTTCTCCAGGCAACCAGACCTGCCACCAACCCATATCACCCTCTGGTGACCATCCATTTTCTGGTGTTGTTTTGTCGCCATCAATAGCAAATTTTGGATCACGGGTTTTACGAAAACTTTCGGCAGTTGCATAACCCAATGATGCAATGTTTGTGTCATTGGTAATATTGTCAAATTCATGTCCCGTAAATGGTGATGTTGGAGTAGGAGTAAAAGTTGGTGTTGGAGTAGGTTCCACTGCCGGATAGACTCGGAATTCTTGAATCACGGCATATGGCCTTGATTCTTTTGGAATCACTCTAAGATATCGTGTTCGTATTGGAGTAAAATCGTAAGATACAGGGAATTTTGCTGGCCATGATTTCTCTGATACAATTATAGTTTCTTCGCCATTAAATTCTCCTGTTAAAGATGAGGCAATATCAAATACAGTATACATATCGTTATAATTAACAAAGGTTGGGAATATATCTATTTTATATATTGGCAATTCACAAGGTAATTTTAATTGCCACCAACTCATACCTTGCCGAGTAAACCAACCATTATATCTGGAAGATATATCATAATCTATCGATTCTGTAGGATCTCTCACATCTTCTGTTTCTTCCGCAGAAGCATAGCCTAACGGCGCAATATTTGTGTCCCAATGCAAGTTTTCGCACTCATGTCCCGGAAGGGATTTTGTTGGAGTTGAAGTGAATGAGGGGGTAGATGTTTTGGTAGGAGTAAAAGTAAAAGTAGGCGAAGGGGTATTGGTTGCAGTTATAGGCGTGGGCGTGATGTTTAAAGGAGTAGCGGGCGGATAGATTTCTATTTCTTGTAATCCTTGAAAATACGTTCCCGTGAGTTTTATCAACCGAATATATTGCGCCACAAATGGATTAAAAATATATGAGATTGGAAGATATTTTCCTATCTCTCTTCCAGAGTTTATAATCGGCAACCATTTATTTCTCCATTCTTCTTCTCTAATAATTTCTATTTCTTCTCCATTAAAATCACCCGTAAGTGATGCCAATATTTTAAATGACGTAAATAAATCATTTGGATTTCTTGCAGGTGGATATATATTGATTTTTTCAATTTCATAGGGGTTGGGTAGTTTAATATCTAAAAAAAGATATGCCAAGTCAGTTTTACCCGAAAACCAACATAGATCTGATTCAGAAATATTCCCATCAACTACAAGGTTGATATTACCGTCCGCTTTCCAGCACCCATAACCATCGAAGGTATATACTGTCGCATTTACTATCTGGCCACGAGCAATATTCACATTAGGCCCAAGTGGTGGGATCGTTGGTATAGGAGTGCTTGTCGGGATAGGAGTCAGATGAAGCATTAAATCATTTTTAACATTTGTGCAATCGATTATAACCTCATGTGAGGCTGATACGAGACCGTTTAGTCCTTCAAAACATATTTCATATTTGCCTGGAATAATGATCGGAAGGGTATAACCACCCGATGTACTGGTCTTCGTTTGATACCACCCTTCTTTATTTTTTACTATTACATTACCGATTCCTTCTCCTAAATCATAAAACGAATTACCATTTATATCATCATAAACTACACCACATAATCTTGGCGTCCTATCATTCGGCGAACCAAACTCTTCCACACACGAGTATAGTGTTTCATTAAGATTTGACATGGAAGGAATTGGATACATCGCAATTCCGGCCTCAATAATGGGAGAAACCGCAGGGTTGGAATTGATAATTGCATGACGATGTCCTCTTTCTGGATTACGAATGTCTACAATAAATCCTGAATGAGCATTTTCAGATGAAGAAACACTATCAGCAACATTTTCACCACAT
Source organism: Candidatus Omnitrophota bacterium (assembly GCA_040755155.1). Taxonomy (NCBI): domain Bacteria; kingdom Pseudomonadati; phylum Candidatus Omnitrophota; species Candidatus Omnitrophota bacterium. The sequence continues at coordinate 102,274 of JBFMBP010000130.1, forward strand.
CCTGTACCTTCATAACCTGCTATTGTTATCACTCGATCATAGGGTGAACTACCATCTGAACCAAAATGTCCAAATACTTTACCTCTATTAATGGCCATATCTTTTGCATGAAGTCTTGCTCCGTGTAGCAATTTGTCATTCATAGACATCGGGGGTTGTGCAAAATACTTTTCAAATTCATCTATAAATTCTTGTGGATGATATCCGTCTCCAAGTATTGAATAATACTTATATGAATTAAGTAATCTTTTTGCTTCAATGACAGGATTAAGTCTTGCTCTATTAATGTATTCAAGAACTAATTGTTCTTCATTTGTTGGTTCTCCATGAATATTTGAAAAATAAGTAGTTGGTGTTGGAGTAGGTTCCACTGCCGGATAGACGCGAAATTCTTGAATCACGGCATATGGCCTTGATTCTATTGGAATTAATCTCAGATAGCGTGTAGTGATGGGAGAAAACTCGTAGGTCGCTACGAGTATATTCTTCCAATTTTCCTCTTTAACTAAAATTTTTTCCTCTCCCTTGAATTCACCCGTCAAGGACGAGGCTACGACAAAAGAGGGAAACATATCGGAGGGATTTTGGACGCTGGGGAAAATTTCTATTTTATAGATGCTGACATCCTTCAAAAAAACAATTTGCCACCAAGAAGGATTGTATTCCGAAAAGTTGAGTGGAGACCAGCCGTTTCCAATCGTACTGGTATCACCATCAATAGCCTGTTTTGGTTCTCTTCCTGGATAGTAATTTTTTGCAGTTGCATAACCCAATATACCAATATTTGTAAACCAATGGAGATCGTCAAATTCATGTCCGTTAAAGGGGCTAGTAGGGGTAGGGGTAAAAGTTGGAGTGGGAGTAGGTTCCACTGCCGGATAGACTCGGAATTCTTGAAGGTTTGCAAAGGGTTGAGGTTTCAGTGGAATTAACCTCAAATAGCGTGTGGTGATGGGAGAAAACTCGTAGGTCGCTACGGGTATATTCTTCCAATTTTCCTCTTTAACTAAAATTTTTTCCTCTCCCTTGAATTCACCTGTCAAGGACGAGGCTACGACAAAAGAGGGAAACATATCGGAGGGATTTTGGACGCTGGGGAAAATTTCTATTTTATAGATGCTGACATCCTTCAAAAAAACAATTTGCCACCAAGAAGGATTACTTTCTGTCAAGCGACAATTATTCTTCCCCCTCGACGACAATTATTTTTCCCTGTTTGACTCAGCAACCAATCCGTCTTTGAAACGCGGTTATAGGAATGTAGATTTGTGATTTTTTCCTCCTGGGCCTG